>JAFYSC010000039.1 GCA_017546635.1 Bacteroidaceae bacterium
AGCAGTACTGCGAAGAACTCAAGGCGTCCTACGAGCATCTGGAAGCAGTAGAACCATTTCAGCGGGGTGGGGAGTGTGACCATCGCATTTGCCGATGAGTAGTTGCCAAGGCCAGGGCCCACGTTGCTCACGCTCGACAGCGACAGTCCGTAGGCATCGACAAGGTCGAGGCCGAAGCACATATTGACAAAGATTCCCACGATAACCATTCCCACGTAGAGCAGTGTGAATGCCATTATGGCCGACTGTACCTGCTCGCTGATGATGCTACGGCCCATTCGTACGGGAATGACCGCGTTGGGGTGTATGATGCGCTTGAATTCATTCTGCATTACACGTCCCAATATTGCAACGCGGATACTCTTCATGGCACCTGTCGTAGAGCCCGAGCAGGCACCCACGAACATTGCAGCGCTGAGCAGGAGCCACAGTACGGGTGTCCATTGCGAGTAGTTGACGGTGGAAAAACCTGTTGTCGTCACTACCGATACAACCTGGAAGAGTGCGGTGCGCACGGTGCTCTCGGCACTCAGATTCTCGGTAATATACAGTCCTATGCCAATCACTATTGTAAAGATGGCAACCATCTTTATATAGGACTTGAACTCCTGGTCGCGGAAAAGGTCGCCCGGACGCAGCTTGAATATCGCAAGGTAGAGCAACGAGAAGCTTGTACCGCCCATCAGCATAAATACAATTATTATATACTCGATTGCGGGCGAGTTGAAAGCTGCTATTCCCCCGGCCTTGGTGGATATTCCTCCTGTCGACATTGTGGACATTGCGTGGCACAGGGCATCGAAATGCCCCATTCCTGCCAATTTGAGGCATATGGCCTCGATAATTGTGAGGCATACATATATGGTCATAATCCATCGTGCGGTGACCGATATCCTCGGGTGGAGCTTGGCGCGCGCAATGCCTATCGTTTCGGCTGCAAACAGATGAAGGTCGCCGAGTCCGAAGATGGGGAGTACGGCCACTGTAAAGAACACAATTCCCAAACCGCCTATCCATTGCGTCATTATACGCCAGAAGACAAGACTGCGCGGGAGCGCGTCGAGGTCGCTCACCACCGATGCTCCCGTAGTGGTGAATCCAGCCATTGTCTCGAAGAAGGCATCGGTTATCGACGGTATGTAACCGCTCATATAGTAGGGCATTGCTCCGAACAGCGAGTATACGACCCAGCAGAGCGTTACGACTATATAACCGTCCTTGCGCGATATGTTGCGTTCCTTGTTATAGCCTATGTATGTGAGCAGAAGTCCTGTTCCTACAAGTGCTGTTATTGTGAACAGATAGGCCGGCAGGATATTCTCGCCATAATATACCGATACTCCTATGCACAGGGCAAGGAATACGGCCTCGAGCTGCAACAGCAGTCCGATAATGCGCAGGATGACTTTCGGGTGGAACATCAGTTGAAGTATTTTTCGAGTTTCTTAAGTACGTGCTCAAGGCAGAATATAATCACGTGGTCGTCGGCCTGTATCATTGTATTTCCGCTAACGCGCAGACCTTCGCCGTTGCGCACCAGACCTCCGATGTTTGCCCCTTTCGGAAGCCCGAGGTCCTTTACGGGCTTGCGTGTAATTGCTGCTCCCTCCCTGACGGGGAACTCGGCAACAACGGCTTCGATAAAGGTCAGGCACTTCACGCTCGATACGTCGGTCTTGAGCATCATCTGGAATATGTTGCTTGCTGCCAGCTTCTTCTTGTTGATGACAGAGCCTATGTCCATACTCTCGGCCATCGATATATAGTCGATATTCTCAATCTCGGCAACGGTTCGGTGTACTCCTGCGCGTTTTGCCGACAGGCAGGCAAGGATGTTGGCCTCGGAATTGTCGCCCAGGGCAATGAATGCATCGGTCTCGTGTATTCCCTCGCTCGAGAGCAGTGCCGGGTCGCGTGCATCACCGTTTATTATCATTATGCTGTCGTCGACAAGCTCAACAAGCCGGCGGCATCTTTTCATATCGCTCTCTATAATCTTTACGTTAACCTTCTTCGATATGAGGTTTGCTGTGCGCACCGCAATGCGTCCACCGCCCATCATAATGATGCTTTGTACCTCGGTGTATTTCTCTTTGCCGCATATGCTGCGTATGTATGGTATCTGGTCCTTTGTGGTCATAAAGCAGACAAGGTCGTCGGCTTCTATCACATCGTTACCGCGTGGTATGATTGTGGTGTCTCCGCGATGCAGTGCTACTATATGATAGGGGATGTCGTTGGCAAGCTCCCTGAAGGGGATATTCAGTATAGAGGAGTTCTCCCTAACCTTTACGCCAATCATTACAAGGGCTCCGTTGCCGAATTCCAGCATTTGGCGCATCCAACTGTATTTGATGCCTGTTGCTATCTCCTCGGCAGCAAGCTGCTCGGGGTAGATGAGCGAGTTGACGCCCAGCGACTCAAAGTAGGCCTTGTTCTTTGGCTGGAGATACTCGTAATTGTCTATTCGGGCAATAGTCTTCTTTGCACCCAGATAGTGGGCGAGTATGCAGGCTGTTATGTTGGAGCTCTCGTCGGGGGTGACGGCAACGAACAGGTCGGCACCGTCGACACCGGCTGCCTCCAGGTCGCTTATGCGTGTGGGGAGTCCAACAAGGGCCTTCAGGTCGAACATAGACTCAATCTTGCCCAGGCGCTCCTCGTGCTCGTCCATAAGTACCACATTCTCGTTCTCCTCGGAGAGCATCTTGGCAAGGTGTGTACCCACAGCTCCTGCACCTGCAATTACTATCTTCATAGCTGTAAATGGTTGGTTGTTATTCGCTTTTTCCCTGTATGTCCAAAATGGCCTTGTAAACAGAGTCCTTGTCCATCTGGCATAGCTTGTAGAGTTCGTCCACTGTGCCGTGTTCAACGAACTTGTCGGGTATGCCCATAGGCTTTATGGCAGGAGTGTATCCGTTGGCTGCCATAAATTCCATTATGGCCGAGCCCATTCCTCCTGCAACCACTCCATCCTCGACGGTTATTATCCTGCTGAATTTCTGTCCGATAGAGTGCAGCATATTGTTGTCGAGAGGCTTGAGGAAGCGCAGGTCGTAGTGTGCTACGCTTATACCCTTTTCTGCGGCTTTTTCTACAGCCTCTTCCATAATCTTTCCTATTGGTCCCAATGTGATGAGGGCAACGTCTTTACCCTCTCTCAGGCAACGGCCTGTACCCACCTCGACGGCTTCGAGCGGGCATCGCCAGTCCTTGAGCTTGCCCTTGCCGCGCGGGTAACGTATTACGAATGTGCCTTTGTCGGGCAGCTGTGCCGTATACATAAGGCGGCGCAGCTCACACTCGTCGTATGGCGATGCGATGGTGATATTTGGTATGGGGCGCAAGAAGGCAAGGTCGAACGCTCCGTGGTGTGTGGGGCCGTCCTCGCCCACGAGTCCTGCGCGGTCGAGGCAAAGAACCATATTCAGGCGCTGCAGTGCTGCGTCGTGGATGAGGTTGTCGTATCCTCGCTGCATAAACGATGAATATATGTTGCAGAAAGGCATACTGCCACCTTTTGCCAGTCCTGCCGAGAATGTTATTGCGTGTCCCTCGGCTATACCGACGTCGAAGAAACGCTCGGGCATCTCCTTGCCCAATATGTTCATAGAGCAGCCTGTGGGCATAGCGGGCGTTATTCCTGTTATCTTGGGGTTTGTGCGTGCAAGTTCCAGAAGGGTCTCTCCAAACACGTCCTGGAAGCGCGGGATGCCGTCGTTCGAAACAATGCGCTCGCCTGTGTCGGGGTCGAAGATACCCGGCTGGTGCCACACTGTTGCATTTCTCTCGGCAGGCTCGTAGCCGCGGCCCTTTACTGTGTGTATGTGCAGCATCTTGGGGCCTTTCATATCCTTTATGAGTCTGAGCACTCTCACAAGCTCCAATACGTCGTGTCCGTCAATGGGACCGAAATAGCGTGTGCACATTCCCTCGAAGATATTCTTCTGGCGGTAGAGCATTGCCTTCAGTCCGTTGTTGAAACGGGTGAGGCTGTTTGCCCTCTCCCTGTTAAGGAGTCCAAACTTTGTCAGTCCTCGGGCTATTGTGTGCCTTATCTTGTTGTATAGTCGCGACGAGTGCATCGATATGAGCAACTGGCTCATTCCTCCTACGCTCTTGTCGATGGACATATTGTTGTCGTTCAGTATGATGAGCAGATTGTTGGGGGTCGATGAGACATTGTTCAGTCCCTCGAATGCAAGTCCGCCGCTCATTGAGCCGTCGCCGATGACAGCCACCACCTGCTCGTTCTTGCCCTGTGTCTCGGCTGCAACGGCAAGTCCCAATGCTGCCGATATCGAGTTCGATGCGTGTCCGGCTGCAAATGAGTCGTATTCGCTCTCGTCGGGCGAGGGGAAGGGCTTGATGCCGCCCAGCTTGCGGTTGGTGTGGAAGCGTTCGCGTCGTCCGGTGAGTATCTTGTGGCCGTATGCCTGATGGCCCACGTCCCATACAATCTTGTCGTAGGGGGTGTTGAATACATAGTGCAACGCCACTGTCAGCTCCACGCTGCATAGGCTCGATGCAAAATGCCCCGGGTTTTTCGACAATGAGTCAATGATGAATTCTCTCAGCTCGTTACACACCTGCGGGAGCTGTTTCTCCTTCAGCTTGCGTAAGTCGGTCGGGAATTGTATGCTGTTTAATAGTTGTTCCATATCATTTGTTACAGTATGTGCTGAACATACTAAAAAATATTCTTAATTTTTGCGAAGATACAATAATAAATTGAACAGGATGCTTATTTTTGCAAACAAATTCTTTTTTCTCGGAAAATAGTTATGCGCTTTACTACTCGGGTACAGTTGCCCAAAGATACTATGCTCATTACTCACTCAACGCAAATAATGCTGTTGGGTTCGTGCTTTGTGCAGAATATCGGCGAGCGTATGCGGGGGTGTAAACTGAGTGCCGACATCAATCCTTACGGTATTCTTTATAACCCGCTGTCTATTGCCGAGGCTCTGAAAAGGATTGTGTCAGGCGAGCCTTACGGGAACTCTTCGCCCGAGTTCTTTGAGCATAACGATTGTTGGCACAGCATAATGCATCACAGCGATTTTTCGCGTGGCACAAAGGATGAGGCCATTGCGGCTGTCAACAGCCGACTTTTGGATGCGCATGGAAGGTTCTTGGGACTGGATGTCCTTATGCTTACCTTCGGTACGGCCTATGTCTATCGTTCGGCTGCCGATGGCTCGGTGGTGGGAAACTGCCACAAACTGCCGCAGAAGATGTTTGTGAGGGAATTGCTTACGGTAGATGACATTGTGGACGGGATGAGCACCGTAATTGCAAGTATGCTTGCTGTGCGCCCATCGTTGAAGATTCTTTTTACCGTAAGTCCCATACGCCACTTGCGCGACGGAGCGCACGATAACCAGATAAGCAAGGCCACGCTGCTGCTTGCCATAGAGGGGCTGCGCCGGCGCTTCCCTGATAGCACCTTCTATTTCCCCTCGTATGAGATTGTGCTCGACGAACTGCGCGACTACCGCTTCTATGCCGATGATATGGTACACCCCTCGACGGTGGCGGTGGAGTATCTGTGGGAATGTTTCGCAGAGTGTTATTTCGATGCAGGGACAAAGAGACTGAACGAGGCGGTGGACGACATTATGCGTGCGCTGGCCCATCGTCCGGCCGATGCTGCCTCGGCGCGTCACAAGGCCTTTCTGCAAAAGACAGTGGAAAAGATGGTGGCACTCAAAAAGGAAAACCCAGTTCTTGATTTTGAAAAAGAGATTCAGCAATGCAGTATACTATTGGAGAAATAGCCGATATCCTTAAAGCACCCTTACAGGGTGGTACACCCCATAGTCGCGTGACGCGTCTGCTCACCGACAGCCGTTCGTTGAGCTTTCCCGAGGAGACGCTCTTCTTTGCCATTGTGACAAAGATGGGCGACGGGCACCGCTATATAGGCAACCTCTACAGCCGCGGAGTACGCAATTTTGTGGTGAGCGACATTGCCTGCTGTGCTGATATGCCAGATGCGAACTTTGTCTCAGTGCCCGATACGGTTGTGGCTCTACAGGCTCTTGCTGCGCATCACAGGATGAGATTCGATATTCCTGTTGTGGGTGTGACGGGCAGCGACGGAAAGACAATAGTCAAGGAGTGGCTCTATCATCTTACTGCGGGCAAATACAATGTGACACGCTCGCCGCGAAGCTACAATTCGCAGATAGGTGTGCCGCTCTCGGTGTGGATGCTCAATGAGGAGAGCACGCTTGGAATATTCGAGGCAGGAATATCGCAACCCAACGAGATGTCCCATCTGCAGGCTATAATACGTCCCACGATAGGAATATTCACCAATATAAGCAGCGCTCATCAGGAGAATTTTTCCACAATGCAGGAGAAATGCAGCGATAAGCTCTCGCTCTTCAAGGGATGCGACATTGTAGTATACAACGGCGACAACCCTATGCTGTCAAATTGTGTGAACAATGCAATGCTCGGCTCGCGCGAGGTAGCCTGGTCGCGCATCGACACCGAGCGTCCGCTCTATATACGCTCCATCGAAAAGGGCGATGAGGGCACAGTGGTGAAATACCGCTATCTCTCGTTCGACAACAGCTACAGGATACCGTTCATCGACGATGCCTCCATCGAGGACTCAATAAACTGTCTTGCTGCAGCTCTGTGCCTTATGGTGCCGCCCGAAGTGATCTCGGAGCGTATGTCGCAGCTCGAACGTGTGGCAATGCGTCTCGAGGTCAAGGAAGGACACAATAACTGTATGATAATAAACGACAGCTATAATTCCGATACGGCCTCGCTCGACATAGCCCTCGATTTTATGGAGCGCCGTAGCCGCACGCTGCCGCAACACAAGCGCACGCTCATTCTGGGCGACATAAAGCAGACGGGGCAGTCGTTGCGCTCGCTCTACCGCATTGTGGCGCAGTATATCGGCAGGCGCAGTGTCGACCGTCTCATCGGCATCGGTAAGGATATATGCAGTGAGCGCGACCGCTTCCATAAGCTGGGTATCGAGTGCTGTTTCTTCCCCGATACCGAGGCGTTTATGCGCTCGTCGCTTATTGCCTCTATGGGTAACGAGGTGGTGCTCATAAAGGGTTCGCGCTCCTTGCATTTTGAGGAGATAGCCGAGGCGCTCGAAGAGAAGGTGCATCAGACGGTGCTCGAGGTGAACCTCACCGCCTTGCGCGAGAACCTCAACCGTTACCGCAGCCGTCTCTCAAAAAATACGAAGGTAGTGTGTATGGTCAAGGCGTCGGCCTACGGTGCTGGAGCACAGGAGGTTGCGCGCACATTGCAGGAGAGCAATGTCGATTATCTGGCAGTGGCGGTGGCCGACGAGGGTGCTGAACTGCGCAGCAAGGGTATAACCACGGGTATAATAGTGATGAATCCCGAGCCGAGCTCTTTCCGCACGCTCTTCTCGAATAAACTTGAGCCCGAGGTCTACAGTTTCAATATGCTGCACCAACTGGTGCAGGCTGCCGTGCGCGAGGGAATAACCGATTATCCGGTGCATATAAAAATTGATACCGGAATGCACCGCCTGGGTTTCTTGCCCTGCGAAATGCCGCGACTGATAGAGGAACTCAAACGGCAGGATGCGCTCACTCCGCGTTCGGTGTTCTCGCATTTTGCGGGCAGCGACAGCGATGTGTTCGATGCTTTTTCGCAGGTGCAGATTGAGCGCTTCGAAGAGGCTTCGGCATTGTTGCAGAATGCCTTCTCGCACCGCATATTGCGCCATATATGCAACAGCGCTGGAGCGGAGCGTTTCCTTGGTGTGCAGTACGATATGGTACGTCTGGGTATCGGGCTTTACGGAGTATCGCCCATTGCGCCCGATGCAACGCTGCATCCCATATCCACATTAAAGACTATAATCCTGCAGATACACGACGTGCCTGCCGACGAGACGGTGGGTTACAGCCGTAGGGGGGTGCTTGCGCGCCCGTCACGCATCGCTGCCCTGCCCATAGGTTATGCCGACGGTCTTAACCGTAAGTTTGGTAACGGTAACGGATATTGCATCGTGGCTGGGAAAAAAGCGCCTTACGTGGGTAATATCTGTATGGATGTGTGTATGGTTGATGTGACGGATATTGACTGCAAGGAGGGTGACGAGGTGGAGATTTTTGGTGGCACCCTGCACGTTGCGGAGCTTGCCGGGTGGATAGATACTATCCCGTACGAGATTCTTACTTCTGTTTCTACTAGAATCAAGAGGGTGTATTTCAGTGATTGATGAAAAGGAGAATGCGCAGTGCTTGTTGTGTCCGCTCTTTAGTTGCTTTGATATAATCTTTCGGCCACTTTCCCGGTGTTGTTTTGCGGCCGTTCTCTCTTTGTGATATTTTTTATCGGTGTCCGATAAAAGTTTTTCCGTCTCTTGTAAACAAAATCCTTTTGTTGGCTGTTTATATGCTATTATACAACAAAAATAGCAAAAATTGGACACTGCAAAGTTTAGGAGAGATTTGCTTGAAGTACAATCGGAACTGCAAAGATTTGCTTTCAAGCTGACGGCGGATAAGGAGGAGGCGAACGACTTGTTGCAGGAAACGTCGCTCAAGGCATTGGATAATATGGATAAGTATCTGCCCGATACCAATTTCAAGGGGTGGGTATATACTATTATGCGTAATATCTTTATAAACAACTATCGTAAGGTGGTGCGCGACCAGACGTTTGTCGACCGTACCGATAACCTCTATCATCTCAATCAGGTACAGGAATTCGAGAATTACGCTACCGAGGACAATTACGATACAAAGGAAATCTACAAGGTGGTGAATACTCTGCCAAAGGAGTACCGTATTCCTTTTATGATGCACCTCTCGGGATTCAAGTACCGCGAGATAGCCGATAAGCTGGGGCTGCCGCTGGGTACGGTAAAGAGCCGCATCTTCTTCACGCGCCAGCATTTGCAGATGCTGCTCAAGGATTTCAGATAGCTTCAGATGGGACAGGGCAAAAGCACGCGGCCCATAAGGCAAATGTCGTATATATTGCCGTTCTTGGTGGCTGCACGGTGCATAGTACCTTCCAGCTCAAAGCCATTCTTCTCGAGCACTCTTATCGAGGCTTTGTTGTCGGCTATTACAACGGCGCTTATGCGTCGCAGCGAGAGCTCAAAGAATGCGGTGCTGCAGATGGAGGCAACAGCTTCTGTGGCAATGCCCATTGAATAGAACTCAGGCAGGACCATATACCCAATATCCCCGTCTATGCAGAAGATGTCGGGCCGGCGCTCCACGCTGATGTTTCCCACAATCCTGCCGTCTACTGTGATGGCGCGGTACACCCCTTCTATACCGTCTATCTGCCGCACCTTGCTTATCCAGGCGAGTGCGTCGCTTGTCTCGTACAGTATGGGCATACGGTTGCTCAGAAATTTCCTGTCAACATTATCGCACAGGTTTATAAGTCCGTCCTTGTCCTCCAAACTCCATTTTCTTAGTTCTACCTTCATCTTGTTTTCTTTTTCTTGGGCGGCAAAGGTACTCCTTTTATTCAAAAAAAAGCAAAATATAGCTTTTCTATTGCTATTCGCGCCCTAAAAAAACTGTTTTTCGGTTTTTTATCACTATCTTCGCATCTTGGATGCGAAACGAATAACTACAAAATAAACAAACGATTATGGAAAATAAACTGATGATATATAACACGCTCAGTCGTAAGAAAGAGCTTTTTGAGCCTTTGCACGCTCCCAATGTAGGTCTTTACGTGTGCGGCCCCACAGTCTATGGCGATGCCCATTTGGGTCACGCCCGTCCCGCAATCACATTCGACGTGCTTTTCCGTTACTTGCAGACACTAGGCTACAAGGTGCGCTACGTGCGCAACATCACCGACGTAGGTCACCTGGAGCACGATGCCGATGAGGGCGAGGACAAGATAGCAAAGAAGGCCCGTCTGGAGCAGCTCGAGCCTATGGAGGTTGTACAGCACTATACGCTGCGCTACCACAAGGCAATGGAGGCGCTCAACGTGCTTCCTCCCAGCATAGAGCCCCACGCATCGGGTCACATCATAGAGCAGATAGAACTCGTAAAGGAGATTCTCGACAACGGCTTTGCCTACGAGAGCGAGGGCTCGGTATATTTCGATGTTGCAAAGTACGACAAGGCGCATAATTATGGAGTGCTGTCGGGACGTAACCTTGACGACGTGCTCAACACCACCCGCGAGCTCGACGGACAGCAGGAGAAGCGCAATCCCGCCGACTTTGCGCTGTGGAAATGTGCGCAGCCCGAGCATATTATGCGTTGGCCCTCGCCCTGGAGCGACGGCTTCCCCGGCTGGCACTGTGAGTGTACGGCTATGGGCCGCAAGTACCTGGGCGAGCAGTTCGACATCCACGGAGGAGGAATGGACCTCATTTTCCCCCACCACGAGTGTGAGATTGCACAGGGGGTGGCGGCAATGGGACACCCCGTAGTGAAATACTGGATGCACAACAATATGATTACCATCAACGGACAGAAGATGGGCAAGTCGTACAACAACTTCATCAACCTTAGTGAGTTCTTCACCGGCTCGCACCCCTTGTTGGATCAGCCCTACTCGCCGATGACAATCCGTTTCTTCATACTGCAGGCACACTACCGCAGCACGGTGGACTTTGGCAACGAGGCCCTGCAGGCTGCCGAGAAGGGATTGCAGCGTCTTATGGACGCTTGGGACACCCTAGGTACCATTGCTGCTGGCGGCGAGACAACGGTGGACGTTGCATCGCTCCGCACAAAGTGCTTCGATGCAATGAATGACGACCTCAATACCGCGCAGGTAATATCTCATCTGTTCGACGCATCGCGTGCCATCAACCAGCTTGCCGACAAGAAGGCAACAATTGCTGCTGCCGACCTCGAGGAACTCAAGGAAACATTCCGCCTGTTTGCATTCGATGTCCTCGGACTCAAGGAGGAACGCGGCTCGGACAGCGCACGCGAGGAGGCGTTCGGCAAGGTTGTGGATATGCTTCTTGAGCAGCGTCAGGCTGCAAAGGCTGCAAAGGACTGGGCTACAAGCGACAAGATACGCAACGAGCTCCAGGCACTCGGCTTCGAGATTAAGGACGGCAAGGAGGGGGCAACCTGGAAACTGAACAAATGATGAAGAGACTCTTTCTTGCAGTGATGGCATTTGCTGTGGTGCTGCTTGCATCGTGCAACGGCGGTACTGCGAAGCATACAGCGAAAAGCAATACAGTGGAGGCATCGGTAATAGTGCCAATCTTCAACGGCGACAGTGCGTATAATTTTGTCGACAAGCAGGTATCGTTCGGCCCGCGTGTGCCCAACAGCGAGGCGCACCGCGCCTGTGCCGATTGGCTCGCCGGCAAGCTGCGCAGCTACGGCGCCGAGGTTGTAGTGCAGGAGGCAAGGCTCACAGCCTACACGGGCGAGCAGCTCGATGCACGCAACATAATAGCGCAGTTCCAGCCCGAGAAGAAAAGACGCGTGCTGCTGTGCGCCCATTGGGACAGCCGTCCCTGGGCCGACGCCGACCCCGACCCCTCGAACCACCGCAAGCCCATTCTTGGTGCCAACGACGGTGGCAGCGGAGTGGGAGTACTCATTGAGATTGCCCGCCACCTCTCTATGGTGCCCACAAATGTGGGAGTGGATATAATCCTCTTCGACGCCGAGGACTATGGTACACACGCTGCCGAGACCTCGACAATGGAGAATTCCTGGGCGTTGGGCTCGCAACTGTGGTCGCGCCTGCCGCACAACCCCAACTACAATGCACGCTACGGAATATTGCTCGACCTTGTGGGTGCTCCCGACGCACGTTTCTACCGCGAGGGAATATCGGAGCATTTTGCATCGGACATAGTGGACAAGGTGTGGAAGCGAGCGGCGGAGCTCGGCTACGGCGATACATTCGTGGACGAGGAGGGTGGAATAGTCACCGACGACCACCTATATGTGAACCAGTTCCTGGGAATACCCTGTATCGACATAATAAGCCACAGCCAGGAGGACGGCGGCTTCGGCGCTTATTGGCACACTATGAAGGATAATATGGAGTGGATTTCTGCCCCTATGCTCAAGAAGGTGGGACAGACTGTAATGACTGTAATATATAACGAAAAATGAGTATAAAGGATAAACAAGAGGAGATAATAGAGGAGTTCAGCGCCTTTGACGACTGGATGGACCGCTACCAGCTGCTGATAGACCTTGGCAGCGAGCAACCCCCGCTGGCCGACGAGTACAAGACCGACAGCAACCTCATCGAGGGTTGTCAGAGCCGCGTTTGGCTGCAGGCCGATTATGTCGACGGAAAGGTGCACTTCAGCGCTGAGAGCGATGCGCTCATAGTAAAGGGCATCGTATCCCTGCTGACAAAGGTATATTCGGGACATACCCCCGACGAGATTTTGGATAATGAACCCTATTTTGTTGAGGCAATAGGACTTCGCGAACATCTGTCGCCCACACGCAGCAACGGACTTGTGGCGATGATTAAGCAGATGAGGCTCTATGCCCTCGCATTCAAGACTAAAGGACTATGAAAAAGATAACATACGCAACAACAGGAACCTGCTCGCGCTTCATTGAGCTGGCGGGCGAGGACGGACGCATTGTAGACGTCGCATTCTACGGTGGCTGCAACGGCAATCTTCAGGGAATAAGTTGCCTTGTAAAGGGTATGAAGTACGAGGAAGTGATTGAGCGCCTCAACGGAATAAGCTGCAACGGAAAGCCCACCTCGTGCCCCGACCAGTTGTGCCGCGCCATTGAAGAACTTATGGCGCAGGAGTGATGATTCTCTTTTTTTTGTATTGATGGGGCTGACCCAAAAGCCCACTTTTAGAACAAGCTACCCCTGTCAGAGCATATTCTGACAGGGGTAGTTCTCTTTACAAAATGACTTTTGAGTCGCCCTCATTCTTATATTTATAAATAAAAGGGAATTTATTTATAATATTGCGTTTTGAGACGCCAAGTACTTCCCGACATAATTTTGGTGAAATATATCAAGAAGATGGGGAGTATTTTCTTAAATTGAATTTACAGGTGAGATTCAAGTAGGGTGATATTTTTATATCTCTCACTCCATTCCCAAACTCACTCCCTCGGGAGTAATTGTGAGTGTGGCGTCGGCCCCCTCTATTATCGGGAGATTCCTCTCGCAGTGTCCCGCCGGAAAATCGAAGCAGACGGGGATATTACAATCCTTTACGAGCGAGTGGATAAGCTCGTACAGGGTACCACCAAAGCCTGTGTGTTCCTTGGTGCCGGTGAACTGTCCTACGATGAGTGCCGAGAGGCTTTGCAGTGCCCCCGACAGCTTGAGCGTGTAGAGCATACGCTCGATGCGGTAGACGGGTTCGTTTATATCCTCGATGAAGAGTATTGTCCCTTTTCTGAAAATGTCGTACGGGGTGCCGATGAGTGAGTGCAGCACCGACAGGTTGCCGCCTGCTATCCGTGCGTGTGCCGTGCCGCAGATGTTGAGCGGGTGTGGCTCGGTGGAGTAGTGTGCCGTGCCCCCGAAGAGTATATCGCGCAGGTGGAGTGCTGCCTCGCTCTGCGGGCTCTCGCTCAGGTGGTGGCACTGTGGGGAGTGGAGCGACATTATTCCCTTGCTCAGGCAGGCGGCGTGCAGTACCGAGCAGTCGCTCATTCCCATTATCCATTTGGGGTTTCGTGCAATGGCATCGGCTACGGCGTCTACAATATGTACACAGCCGTATCCGCCGTAACTGCAAAGGATGGCCTTTATGTTGTCGTCGTTTATGAGCGACAGGAGGCTGTCGCGGCGTTCCGTTGCGCTGCCGGCGTAGTATCCGTTGCGCAGGAGGGTGTTGGGGGCAACGGTTGTGCTTAGCCCCCAGCTATGCAGCGTGCGGCAGGCACCCTCTATTATCGAGGTGTCACGCACTGCGCCGGCCGGGGAGACTATTGCTACCGTGTCGCCGCTTCTCAGGCTCTGTGGCTTTTGCATTATTCGCAGCTATGCCCTGTCTTTACTATCTTGTAGAGCTTGTCGGCAGGACGTACCTTGCCGGGTACCTTGAACGACACGTACACACCTTTGGGTACTACGTCCACTGCGCCAAGGTCCACGCGTGCCTCCTCAAGGTCCAGATACATTGCGCCGGTGGTGGGACCTGTCACAAGCAGCTTGTCGCCCACGTTGAGCTCGCCCGCCTCGATGTAGAACTCGCCTACACCTAATTTCGAGAAGTATTTCACTCCGCGGCCTATGTACACTTTCCTCTCTGTCGCCTGTGAGCCGTATATGTTGCTCCATTCGCCCAGCTTCTGTCCCAGATAGTATCCGTCCCAGAATCCGCGGTTGAACACAGTCGACAGGCGCTCGTCCCACTTCTTGCGGCTCTCGTCGTTGAACGTGCCGTTCAGACACTCGTCGAGCGCCTCCTTGTAGCACGATACAACGGTGCTCACATATTCGGGGCCGCGTGCGCGTCCCTCAATCTTGAATACTCTTACTCCCGCCTTAATCATACGGTCCATAAAACCTATGGTCTTGAGGTCCTTGGGCGACATTATGTATTTGTTGTCCACCTCGAGCTCAATGTCGCTCTCGCGGTCCTTTACAATATATCCTCGGCGGCACACCTGCATACACTCGCCGCGGTTGGCGCTGCGTCCCAGCTGGTGCAGCGACAGATAGCATTTGCCCGAGATTGCCATACACAGTGCTCCGTGACAGAACATCTCGATGCGTATGAGCTCGCCTTTGGGGCCGCGGATGTCATCCTCCACTATCACGCGGTGAATCTCCTCCACCTGCTCCATGTTCAGCTCGCGGGCAAGCACCACCACATCGGCAAATTTTGCATAGAAACGCAA
>JAFYSC010000040.1 GCA_017546635.1 Bacteroidaceae bacterium
GGCGAGACACTAAAAGACACAATAATGATGGTTTCCAACTACGCCGACGTAATCGTAATGCGCCATCGCCTTGAGGGTGCAGCACGCTACGCAAGCGAGATTTCCCCCGTACCTGTAATAAATGCAGGCGACGGAGCCAACCAGCATCCCTCGCAGACAATGCTCGACCTCTACTCGATACAAAAGACACAGGGTACATTGGAGAACCTGCACATCCACCTTGTCGGCGACCTCAATTACGGACGCACGGTACACTCGCTCCTGCACGCGATGCGCCACTTCAAGCCCACATTCCATTTCATTGCCCCCGAGGAGCTCCATATGCCCGAGGAGTATCGCGAATTCTGCCGCAAGAACGGCATACCCTTTACCGAAACAACGGAATTCAACGAGGATGTGATATCGACAGCAGACATTATATATATGACACGCGTCCAGCGCGAGCGCTTCAGCGATCTTATGGAATACGAGAAGGTAAAGAACTGCTACCGGTTGACAAACTCTATGCTTGCCGGCAGCAAGGAGAACCTTCGCATACTCCATCCCCTGCCCCGTGTAACCGAGATTGCATACGACGTTGACGACAACCCCAAAGCATACTACTTCCAGCAGGCGCAGAACGGCCTTTATGTACGCGAGGCACTCATCTGCGATGTACTCGATATAAACATCTAAAAAAAGCAGAAATATGAATCAGAACAAGAAAGAGTTGCAAGTATCGGCACTATGCAACGGCACAGTAATAGACCATATTCCCGCCGACAAACTTTTCGAAGTAGTGAACCTGCTCGACATACCGTCAATGAGCACCAATGTAACAATAGGCAACAACCTCGACAGCAAGAAATTGGGCAAGAAAGGCCTTATCAAGGTTGCCGACAAATACTTCACCGACGAAGAGGTAAGCAGGATTTCCCTTGTAGCCCCCAACGTCGTGCTCAACACAATCCAGGATTACCGTGTTGTGGACAAACGCGAGGTAAAGATGCCTTCATTGCTGCGCAACATCGTAAAATGCAGCAACCCCAACTGCATTACGAACAACGAGCCTACAGGCACCATATTCCACCTTGTCGACAGCGAGAAAGGCACCATCAGATGCCACTATTGCGAAAAGGAGATAAACGTAAAGAAGATAGAGCTCATATAAAATTGCAACGACAGCCAACAGATCCCCCTATGAAACTCCATTGGAAACCAGGAACAATGATATACCCTTTGCCGGCAGTTCTTATAAGCTGCGGCAACACCCCCGACGAGTACAATATGTTCACCGTGTCGTGGGTAGGCACCATCTGTACCAACCCTGCAATGTGCTATATCTCGGTACGCCCTGAGCGCCATTCCTACCCTATCATACACAAGAACGGGGAATTTGTCATCAACCTCACCACAGCCGAAATGGCAAGAGCCACAGACTGGTGCGGAGTGCGGTCGGGCAAGGACTACGACAAGGCGAAAGAGACAGGGCTGACATATGGACCTTCAAAAGAGGTCAAGGCCCCCATAATTATGGAATCGCCGTTGAGCATAGAATGCAGGGTAAAGCAGATAATCCCATTAGGCTCACACGATATGTTCATTGCCGAGGTTGTCAACGTACAGGCCGACGACTCCCTGTTGAATCCCGAGACAGGCGAATGGGACCTGTCGGCAGCCGACCCTCTTGTATATGCCCACGGCAAATACTTCCATCTTGGAGAATTCATCGGAAAATTCGGCTGGAGCGTAAAAAAAGAAACGACAAAAAAGAGATAGACAATGCGCACACGTTGCTTGCTGACAATATTCGCACTGCTGCTTCCCTTCACACTGCTGGCACAGGAGGAAGGCAGGGCAAGAATCAAAGTCAATGGAGGTTTCAAGTTGGGCTTTCACGCTGCGACATACAACCAGACCGACTTTGAGATAGACAGCTACGAGTTCAACGAACGCATCATACAGAGCAACAAGATAGGCTATTCGGCCAGCCCTTTCATCAGGATAAGCAAAGGTAAATACTACATTCAGACCGAAGCCACGTTAAGCCTCTCGCGCCACTATTTCGAGTTCAACGACCTACGCGAAGAGAACACGCCACAGAACACTCCGGCAAACAAGCCCGAGTACAAGCTGACGACATTGTGCGTACACGTTCCGTTGCTATTCGGATACGAATTCATACAATCGGGGTACTACGGAATGAGTTTCTTTACAGGTCCGAACGTAAAGTTCGTATTCACGGCACACGACAGGCAGGAGTTCAAGAATTTCAGGTATAAAGACCTCGAAGAGCAGCTGCACCCGTCGGTGTTCTATTGGAAAGTGGGACTTGGTGTTAAAATCTCGAATTTCTGTTTCGACTTTACATACGACATAGGATTGAGCAGCAACACTAAAGGCCTGGTTTCGCCCAGGACCGAGAAGAAGTTCAAGGCAGAACGCAGCGATAACCTACTGAGTTTTTCTGTCGGCATAATTTTCTGAACCATTTGAAATGAAACAGCATTGCCATAACTTTTTATGCAATGCGGCATTCATATACAATAATTAAAAAATAACCGTCTTAAAATTCTTTATTTTATATAAAAATAGTATTTTTGCACAAATAGCGGAAGGAGGTGGCAAAGATTCCCGCATTAGCAGGATTTTCCCAATACCTACGCACAGAATACCAATGCACGAGCCCCTTGCAGGGCTGCAGGCCGTTTGTGCATACAGATAAACAGAACTAATCATTATTAACTTAATAAACAAACGATTATGACAATTGACAATTTCAAGTTTGCAGGCAAGAAAGCAATCGTTCGCGTTGACTTCAACGTACCTTTGAACGAGGAGGGTAAGATTACCGACGACACACGTATCCGCGGTGCGCTTCCTACA
>JAFYSC010000041.1 GCA_017546635.1 Bacteroidaceae bacterium
ATTGACTCTTAGAGCACCGACCAGCCTGTCGTATCTCTCGCCGAATGCTCTGTGATACACCTGTACAAGATACTCGTTTTCCGTATTGTAGAAGTTGCTTTCAGCTGGTGAGGTGTATGCGTTCTCTGCTCCGTCGGGCAGCCATACATATTGATAGTTGTATACTCCGAATTTCATCAGTTGCGATGTAAGATATGCTCCTTCTTCGCTGTCGTAATACAAACGGTTCGATTCGCCGAATGAGTTGTTCCAGCAGTCACCGAGCAGGTAGTAGCTTCCACCCTCGCAGTATGGTGTATATAAAGAGAAGTGTACAAGGGCATAGTCGGCCTCTATGTCATTGCCGTATCCTTCCAGCGTGTTGGTGTAGAAACGTCCATTCTCGTCGCGTTCGTTGCGGTACGACCTGGTACACTTGTCGGCATATAGCCATACGTTGAAAATGTCATCGCTGTATTCTATCTCTCCAACTCCTGTCGATGGGGAGTATGGGTCGGTAATCTCGAACTTGCGGTACTCGTTGCCTGCTTTGAAGATGAGCTCCTTTGCGTGCGAATATTCCACCCTGTTTGCCGATATATATGTGGGTCGGCCGCACTTGGCAATGTTGTCGCGCCTGTTGTTCTGTCTTACATACACTTTCAGCTCTTCGGCGGGCATATGTACATCGTATCCCGTATGGTCGATGATTATTCCCAGTTGCTGATGCGAACCGTTGAAGTCTATGTCGGTATTTCCGCTCACTTCTACGCCGATGCGTACTTTGTGCTCTACTACAGCAAAGCCGAATAGCGCGATGGGGCTGTCGCTGTCGTCGGAGTATATTTCTACTTTATAGTTTCCCGATTTTTTCAGCGATATGTTTCCGTTGGGAATGGTGAAGCGGTAGTTGGTGTACAGCTGTGTGGTGTTCTCGGAATAGCGTACATCCTCTATTGTCTGTGTGTTGAAACCGTCGAGATATTCCGAAACAAAAAGTTCCGAGTGGGTCCAGTCGGCGTTGCAGTGGGTTATCTTATACGTATAGCGGTTGTAGTTGTGCGACATCTCGTCGAACGAGAAGAGTATCTTGTCGTTGCTGCCGAGTTGGGCTATGACAGGAACGTCCCATTTGCCGTTGAGCTCCATACGCATAGTGCGGATATCCTCATTGAACGACTCGGTGAATTGTGCAAAGAGCGATAGGGGCAACAAAAGTATGGATAATAGCAGGATGCGCATATATGAAACTGTTTAATTCTGCACGAAGATAGAGAAAATTAATATAAAAACCCCTATCTTTACAAAATATAAGAAGCTGTTTAAATTTATATCGTTAAGTTTTTTATAGGGCAAGATTAGAATGTTTTATTATTTTTTGAGGGCGCGTAGCGGGCTACGTAACCGATAAAAAGAAGAAAACAGGCAATTTTGAACATAAAAAACAACGAAATAACGGCTTCCAATATAAGAAAAACATTTTTTAGAAATTCAAACAGCTTCTAACTCTCGGAACGATGTTTATGAAACGAAAGGCGACAGCTTTATTTGCGGCCATATTGTGCAGTTGTAATGTAATGGTGGCACAGACTGTCTATACTTGCAGTGACAGTATACGTGTGGAAGAAATCCTGCAGCAGATGGATGGCCGTTTGCCCCAGGAGAGAATCTGCGGCATTGCTTCTCTGTTTGTAGGTGTTCCCTATGTCCCGTCCACTCTCGACTCTGTCGGCTGTGAGCGGCTGGTGGTGAATACCCGCCAGATGGATTGTACAACCTTTGTGGAGACTACGGTGGCGCTTGCGCTTACTGAGTATGGGGATGGCTGTTTCGGTGCTTTCTGTATGAATCTTATGAAAATCCGTTACCGCAATGCTTGCTGTGGCACATACAGCGACCGCTTGCATTATATAAGCCAGTGGGTCGACGATAATGAACAGAAAGGTATAGTCGAGGAGGTCGTAGGCAAGGCGCACGTTGCTACCCAGGAACTCAATCTCAATTTTATGAGCACCCATCCGCAAAGCTATGCGCAACTGAACGGCAACGCTTCGGCTGTAGCCGAGATTGCAGGATACGAAACAGCCTACAGGAATCTAAAGGTGCAATATATTCCCAAGGAGCTGCTCGATGCTCCAAAAACTGAATTAGGCATAGAGGACGGCGATATATTGGCAATAGTAACGGCCATAAAGGGGCTTGACGTCACGCACGTGGGATTTGCCAATTGGACAGATGGACGCTTGCATCTCATTCACGCATCAAGCGGCAAGGGGATGGTCGTTATGGATGATGTGCCGTTATACGACTATATGAAAGGCAAAAAGAACAATTTGGGCATCAGGGTAATAAGGGTGAAACTTTAGGCCGGTGTGACAAACAAGAAAGAGGCTGGGTCAAAAGTATTTTTGATCCGGCCTCTTCTTTTGTCTCTTTTTTGTCCTTTTCAGTAGAAAAGTCCCGACTAGTCATTGAAAAGGCCTCATGCGGCCATATAACAGTTCATATACCCTTCTTCAAAGTCCGTTTCACGCATTTTTTTGCTCTTATCCGCCTGTTTGCAGGCAATATACTTCCTTAAATTGTGGGCTATGGCAATAAGCCCCCATTCGACAGAGACCTTTTCTGCCGATTTCAGCCTGAAGCGTTTGAAGCCGTGGTTGAACTTTATGTTCCCGAAGACCGCCTCAGGTTCTATGGGCCTTCTGCTGCGGTGCGCAAGCCCTTCTTCGCTCATCAGCAGTTCCCTGGCCTTTGCCCTGAGATGGTTGTTACGGTGGTTGACCTCTATTGACCTCCTGTCTGCCCTGCCTTTATAGCACATTCCGCGCAGTGGGCAACGCGAACAATCTCTTGCGGTATATACGCTTTTTGTAGAGGTGTATCCAAGGTCTGATGTCTCCTTTGTCTTGTAGGCAAATTCCAGGCGTTGCCCCATCGGGCATACGTAGAAGTCCTTCTCTGCATTGTAGAACATATTATCCACAAGGAACGGGTTGTTTCTTCTTGCCCGTTTCATCTCGGCATGGAACAGGTTGTACTTTACGTATGGTCTCATTCCGCCACCGAACAGGTATTCGTAGTTCCGTTCACTGCCATAGCCGGAGTCTGCGACTATATCCCTGCTCTGTATACCGTAGCGTCGTACAAAGGATTCAAGGTACGGGATAAGGGTGCCCTGGTCATTGGGCTGGTGGAATATGCCGTAGTTGGTGATGAACTGGTTCTCGGTGGAGATCTGCACGTTGTATCCCGGCTTGGTCTGTCCGTTGTTCATCGCATCTTCCTTCATTCTCATAAACGTCGCGTCAGGGTCGGTCTTGCTGTAGCTGTTGCGCTCGCCGAGGGTTTCAAGGTGACGGTCGTACTCATCGAGTCTTGCCACGCTGTCAGACACTGTCTTTTCTATGCTCTTGCGCTGCTTGCCCTTACTTGTGCCCATAGAGTCCATTCTGGAAAGAATGTTGTTCGCCCTACGCTCGAATTCCTCCTGCGGGAGTTCATCGGGGACACCGCAGGCCTCTTCTACTGCCAGTTCTTCTTCTGCGGCGGAGAGGACACCCTTCACTTTCTCTATCAGCTTGGCCTTGTTCTTCTCGACACTGCCTTTCCACACGAAGGTATACTTGTTGGCAACAGACTCTATCTTGGTGCCGTCGATGTATTGCACGTTAAGCGAGACAAGTCCCTCGTCATTCAGGAACCCCACCACTTTAGTGAAGATGTTGTCAAGCCTGCCACCGGAGAGCCTTTCGCTGCGGAACCTGTTGATTGTACGGAAATCGGGCCTGTTCATGCCGCTGAGCCACATAAAATGGATATTCTCGCGCAGGAGCTTCTCCATCTGACGGCCGGAATACACATTGCACAGGTAGGCATAAACCACAACTTTAAGCAGCATAAGCGGATGATAGCTGCTGGTGCCGCCACCCTTGTAGGTAGACTCGATTTCGCTGATGTCGAACCTGTCAAGAATGTCGCTTACTATGCGCACGGGGTGTGCAGAGGGGATAAGTTCGCCTAATGACGGGGGAAGTAGCAGTGAATCGTTTTGATTGTAAGATTTATGTATTACCTTTGTCATAGAGTTTTTGTTTGGTGTTTATTATTTTTTGATGTGGTAGTTTAAAGATAGTAAAAATCCTCCAAACAAACAATAGCTATTCTCTTATTTTTCAAGAGAATAGCTATATTTTTACACTGATTGCATACAATGAAGTGATAATGGCCAAAAAAAGCAAAGAGGGCAACCCATTTTTACTTTTGGGTCACCCTCTTTCTTGTTTAGTTGTATTGGTGTGCAATTACTGCGACTGGCCGTTGTTTGCTGCGTTTATCATAGACTCGCTTGCGTACATATAAACCTCTACGCGACGGTTCTGCTGGCGGCCCTGGGCTGTTGAGTTGTCGGCAACAGGAGCTGTTGAGCCGAAACCTTCTACGCTCTTGATCTGAGAATCTGAAACACCGAGTGACTTGAGGTAAGAAGCTACGGCGTTTGCGCGGTTTACCGAGAGGGGGTTGTTGATAGCGTCGCTACCTGTTGAGTCGGTGTGACCGAAGATTGCAACGTCTGTGTCTGCATAAGTCTTGAGTACCTGTGCGAACTGTGCAAGGTCTCTGCGTGCAGCATCGTTGAGGTCGTACTTGTTGGTAGCAAAAAGAACGCCTGAATCGAATGTCACCTTTACAGCCTTAAGGTTGTTTGAGTCGGTGATTGTCTCTACGTTGGCATTCTCGATGGCTGCTGCAGCTGCGGCAGCCTTGTCCATCTTGCGGCCGATAAGTGCTCCTGCACCTGCGCCTACTGCTGTACCTACGGCTGCACCTACAGCCTTGTTGCCTGCAAAGTGACCGATGAGCAAGCCCAATGCTGCGCCACCGCCAGCACCGATAAGGCTACCTTTTGCAGTGTTGTTCAAACTGCTACAACCGCTCATTACGATAAGTGCGCAAAGAGCTGCACAAACTGATTTAAGTAAATTCATTTTCATAATCGAATTGTTTATGGATTAATATATGTAAATGTCTGTCTTTTTCTGGGGTATGGAAATTCCTGCCCCTGGAATGCGCCTGCTTATTACCTTGATATTATGAAAGTGAGGTTTCTAAGGCTATAATAGGGGCGCAAAACCATACAAAGGTATGAAAAAAAATATATAATACCATTCAAAGTGAAAAAGATTGAATAAATTTTGTATTTTTGCAATTCAAATATATCTATTCAACACAATTTGTGCTTCAGTGGCCATTTTATTATATAGATTGACAAATGGTCCCCGTGGTTTAATACAAAATTGCAAAAACTAAAAATAATATTATATGGCAGAATTAAAAGACCTCACAAAACGCAGCGAAAGCTATTCGCAGTGGTATAACGACCTTGTACTGAAAGCCGACCTTGCCGAGCAGTCGCCCGTGCGCGGTTGTATGGTAATCAAACCCTATGGTTACGCAATCTGGGAGAAGATACAGCGCACTCTCGATGATATGTTCAAAGAGACAGGCCACGTAAACGCTTATTTCCCCCTCCTTATCCCCAAATCGTTCCTCAGCCGTGAGGCCGAGCACGTAGAGGGTTTTGCGAAGGAGTGTGCCGTAGTTACACACTACCGTCTGAAGAACGCAGCCGACGGAAGCGGCGTTGTTGTTGACCCTGCAGCCAAATTGGAGGAGGAGATGATTATCCGTCCTACATCGGAGACAATCATCTGGAGTACATACAAGAACTGGATACAGTCGTACCGCGACCTCCCCATTATGGTGAACCAGTGGGCCAACGTGATGCGTTGGGAGATGCGTACCCGTCTGTTCCTGCGTACAGCAGAGTTCTTGTGGCAAGAGGGTCACACTGCCCACGCTACAAAGGAAGAGGCCGAGAAAGAGGCCGTTACAATGCTCCACGTATATAACGATTTTGCAAACAACTATATGGCCCTGCCTGTGGTGATGGGAGTAAAATCGGCAAACGAGCGATTTGCCGGTGCACTCGACACATACACCATCGAGGGACTTATGCAGGACGGTAAGGCTCTGCAGTGC
Source organism: Bacteroidaceae bacterium (assembly GCA_017546635.1). Lineage (GTDB taxonomy): Bacteria > Bacteroidota > Bacteroidia > Bacteroidales > Bacteroidaceae > HGM04593. The sequence goes on from JAFYSC010000041.1 coordinate 6,022, forward strand.
GGTACATCGCACTTCCTGGGCCAGAACTTTGCAAAGGCGTTCAACGTGCAGTTCGTCGACAAGCAGAATAAGCTCGAGTACGTTTGGGCAACATCGTGGGGAGTATCTACCCGTCTTATGGGTGCGCTCATAATGACACACTCCGACGACAACGGTCTTGTGCTTCCTCCTGCACTTGCCCCCATTCAGGTGGTAATTGTTCCCATCTACAAGAACCAGGAGCAGCTCGATGTAATTGACGAGCGCGTATCGCAGATTACCGCCGAGCTCCGCAAGATGGGTATCAGCGTGAAATACGACAATGCTGACAACCGCCGTCCCGGCTTCAAGTTTGCCGACTATGAGCTCAAGGGTGTTCCCGTACGTCTTGTCCTTGGTGCACGCGACATTGAGAACGGTACAATCGAGGTTATGCGCCGCGACACACTGCAAAAGGAGACACGCAGCATAGACGGCATCACTGCATATGTGAAGGAACTGCTCGACGACATACAGCAGAATCTCCACAAGAAGGCATTGGATATGCGCGAGGCAAATACCCGCACTGTGGATACATACGAGGAGTTCAAGGTCGAGATTGAGAAGGGCGGATTTATCCTTGCTCACTGGGACGGTACACCCGAGACCGAGGAGCAGATAAAGAACGATACAAAGGCTACGATACGTTGTATCCCCTTGGGTTGGGACGAGACTCCCGGCACCTGTATGGTTACAGGCAAGCCTTCGGCGCGCCGCGTGCTCTTCGCCCGTGCATATTGATGCGGGGGCAGACTGCTTGATGAACATTTTACTTACGTACAAGCACAGTGCAGTGCTTTCTGTAATAACCTGAAAAGGAGCGACAATGTCGCTCCTTTTCAGGTTGTATATGTTTTGCTGTAAATTGTATGAAAAGCAGAAGTGTAGCTGTTACTTTATAAGTGTTTCCTTGTTGAACAGTCTTGCAATGCCTCTCTTCAGTTTGAATATATTACGCTTGATAAGGTAATTGTATATGTTGTGCCAGCTGTGCATCGATTTTGCAGGCTTTACGGTGATGCTCTTGCGGGGCAGCTCCGGATTCATCTTGTCCAATATGGACGCAAGATAGTTGAACATATTGTAATCCTCGAGCACAAGTTCCTTGCATTCCTTGAGTGTTGCACGTGCCTCCTCATAGGCGTTGCGCTCGATAAGTGCATCTATAGTCTTTACGCACTCCTCGAAATTGTTTATGTCAATTGCTGTGTACGACCCCTTGGGGAAATACTCGTCGGCATTCGTGCAACCGTAGTATATCGGATATGTCTCTCCAATGTAACAGTCGGCGAGTTTCTCGGTCCAATAATATTTGGTTGTGGAATTCTCTATTACGATGTGGTATTTGTAGGGGGCAATAACACTCCACTTGTCCTCGAAGCCGTTGTAGCCGCGTCCGAATATGTCTATCTTGTCGCCGTAGTACTCCTTGAGGCGCTCAATGAAACGTATGCGGTCGAGGTGTCCCTGTGTGAATGCCTTGTTGCTGCCTATCACCGAGATTAGCTTGCTCTTTTCGGGGGTGGGCATAGCCTTGAATGTGTCGTAGTCGATGAGTGATGTCCCTCGTCCTTTACTGTCGAACGATGCTCCCACGAACCACTGTATTATGGCGGGGGTGAATATTACATTCTTGTGCTTGAGCGTCTCCTGGCACGAGCATACCAGCCCGAACTGGCGGCAATAGTCGCCGGGGTAGGCAAGTACCGACAGGGGCTCGCTTGTGGTGAGAATAAGGTTCTCAGGTGCGACATTGAATGTTGTCTTTTCCTTTATCGACTTGCCTCTTATGATTACAAAGTCGGGGTCGGGGATAATCTCGTTCACGTAGAACTGGTATTTCCCGCAGCTCGATATACCCTTGTGGCCGTGTGTCTGGCGCAGTATCCATTTGCCCTGTTCGCCACCGCCGTTTATCAGAATAACCTTATACATTGCCTTTCTCCTTTTGTTGTCTTTCGCGTTCTCTCTGCTCCAGAAGACGACGTCCCTCTTCGCGGCGCTTCTCGCGCTCTATCTGTCCCTTGCGGGTGCGTTTCCAACGGTTGTGTGTCCACAACCACAGGTGGGGTGTCTCCCTTATGCTCTCTTCGAGAAGTCTGTAGTACATATTTGTAAGCTCAAGCTCGGGCAGCAGCGATGCATCGTCGCACATAGGTATAAAATGTGCTGTGTAGCGGCTGCGCTTTTCGCGGGTGAATTTAAGGAAGAACACTGCGCTGTGTGTGCGGCGCGCAATCTTCTCGGTACCCGTGAACACGGCTGTCTCCTGGTTGAAGAATGTGAGCCAATGGTTTATGGCTTCCCACGTAGGCACCTGGTCGGCAATGAAGCCTATGACAAATTGCCGGCCTTGTTTGCTCAGCTCCACTATCCTGCGCAGGGTTGCAGCCATAGAGATGTTCTCCGAGTTGTGCTGTCCGCGTACCTTCTTGAAAAAGTCGTCAAAGTGCTTGTTCTCCAGCGGATGATAGATGTGTCCCACCTGTACGTTCTTGTCCTTCATCCACAGGGGGATTAGTGTGGCATACTCCCAGTTGATGGTGTGTGCCATATATGCAACTACTGACTGTCCGCGTCCAATGGCTTTCTCAACCTCCTCGAGTCCTGTGAACTGTATTCTCTTGCGCGCCTTCTCCTCGGTCATTCCGTAGAGTTTCATTGTCTCTATGAAATAGTCGCACAAGGAGTGGTAGAAGCGCTTCTCCAGACGCACGATATCTTTTGGGCTCTTTTCGGGGAACGAATTTACGAGGTTCTTGCGCACCACTTTACGACGGTAGCGTACTATGTAGTATATAAGGTAAAAAAGAATGTCCGAGAAAAAATATAGTATCTTCATTGGTAATAGTGACATAAGATACCAAAAAGTGCGTACTATATAAAAAATGAATGCCGACATCTTGACTGTTTTTTGTGGATTTGTTTATGGGTACTGTGCCAAGGAGTGACTCCGCTGGGATTCAAACCCAGGACCTTCGGAACCGGAATCCGATGCTCTATTCAGCTAAGCTACGGAGCCTCTTGTCTATGCGTATAAGATGTTGTTTGCACAAATATTTTGCGAAGATAGCAAAAAAATATTCAAAATCCGATAAAAAAAACGATAATTCGGCTTATAAAAATCAAAATGGTGCCGGCAATGTGTTTGCAACTGTCGCTATTCAAGCCTGTTCTCTCGCAAAATGTACAATATGGTGAATTTTTACATTGTGAAAAAATGTATAAATATTATTCCTTTGTTCTTGTATTTATCTAATAAATAGCTTATCTTCGCCAGCAAAATAATAATAACAGATAAATTTAGTAAGTAATATTCGCCGATAGTCGACAATTTGTCAAAATTACAAGATGAAACTATATAACCTTCCGCAAGCATATACTCCTGTGCTCGACCTCAAGCAAACAGAGCTTGCCATCAAGCAGATAAAGGAGATTTTCCAGTTGAACCTCTCGTCAACACTGCGTCTGCGACGTGTGACTGCTCCTTTGTTCGTGCTTCAGGGTACAGGACTCAACGACGACCTTACAGGAACCGAGCACGCGGTAAGTTTTCCCATACAGGATATGAACGGAGCTGTTGCCGAGGTTGTCCATTCGCTTGCAAAATGGAAGCGTGTCACCCTTGCCGACTACAATATTGCACCCGGAAACGGAATATATACCGATATGAACGCAATACGTGCGCACGAGGAACTCGACAACCTGCACTCGCTGTATGTGGACCAGTGGGACTGGGAACGCACCATACTCCCCGAGGAGCGCACGGTAGAGTTCTTGCGCGGAATTGTCACACGGATATATTCGGCAATCCGTCGCACCGAGTTTACCATAAGCGAGTATTACCCTCAGCTCGAACCGTCATTGCCCCGCACGATATTCTTCATCCACGCCGAGGAGCTGCGCCAGAAATACCCTACGCTCACTGCCAAGGAACGTGAGGAACGCATCACACGCGAGCACAAGGCAGTGTTCATAATAGGTATCGGTGACAAGTTGGGCGACGGTGAGCCGCACGACAACCGTGCTCCCGACTACGACGACTACAGTACCCCGAACAGCGACGGATACACAGGACTGAACGGCGACCTTCTCATATGGTCCGACATACTCGGAAAGGCAATGGAGCTCTCGTCAATGGGTATAAGAGTCGACGAGAAGGCGCTCTTGCACCAGTTGCACATTTCGGGCAAGGAGGAACGCAAGAAACTCTATTTCCATCGCCGTCTGTTGGACGGTACACTCCCCTTGAGTATTGGTGGAGGTATAGGGCAGTCGCGTCTGTGTATGCTCCTGCTCAAGAAGGCGCACATAGGCGAGATACAGGCAAGTATTTGGCCCGAGGAGATGCGTGAGGAGTGTAGAGCAATGAATATACCACTCATATAACACAGTTTCTATGGATGTAAGGATAGAGGAAAGCTGGAAGAAGGAGCTTGCCGAGGAGTTTGAGAAGCCCTATTTCGCAAAGCTGACGGAGTTCGTCCGTCAGGAGTATAACAGTGGTACGCCCATATATCCTCCTGCAAAACTCATATTCAGCGCCTTTGACCACTGTCCTTTCGGCAATGTAAAGGTTGTCATCCTGGGACAGGACCCTTACCACGGACTAGGGCAGGCCAACGGCTTGTGCTTCTCGGTAAACAAAGGTGTTGCTTTCCCGCCATCGCTGCTGAATATCTTCAAGGAGGTGGCTGCCGACACCGGTGCGCCCATACCCTCGGACGGTGACCTCTCGCGCTGGAGTAACCAGGGAGTGTTGCTGTTGAACGCCACGCTGACAGTGCGTGCAGCATCGGCTGGTTCGCATCAGAATAAAGGGTGGGAACAGTTTACCGACGAGGTGATACGCGTTCTTGCCGCCAAACGCAGTAATCTGGTCTTTATCCTTTGGGGAAGCTATGCGCAAAAGAAAGGCGCATTCATCGACCGCAACCGGCATCTTGTGCTCACGTCGCCGCACCCCTCGCCCCTCTCTGCCTATCACGGATTCTTTGGCAATCACCATTTTACACGTGCGAACGAGTATCTTGTGAGCAACGGTAAAGAGCCTATAGTGTGGTGAGGCCTATTCGATGACGTATTCCCAAATATCGCCTTTGTTGTGCTTCCTGAAAAGCGCCCGGCTGTCATTCAGGAATTCCTGCATCTTGTTGTCGGTGACGCTGTTCAACTTGTCGGGGTGCGCCTCGGCGCCGTAGATGATGAAGTTGTGTTCATTGTCGCGGTGGGGACGTGCCACCCACGTCAGCGCATAGCTCAGTGAGTGGAAATAGGTAATATCGGCAAAGCGGTGCAGTTCGAGCCGTACCATTGCCCCGCCGTCGCGACGGCGGTCGTACATTCCCGAGATAAGGTTCCCAAGCGAATATACAACGGCGTGCTTGCCTGCTGTGCGGTTGTCGTTGCGCACCTCCATTGGCTGCAGCACGTGCGGGTGACCGCCGATAATGTGGTCCACGCCCTGCATCAGCAGCCAGTCGGCAAGGTCGCGTACATTCTTGGGAGGTAGGCTCACATACTCGTCGCCCCAATGTATGCAGCATATAATGACGTCGGCTTTCTGTTTTTTTGCCTTTACAATGTCGGCAGCAATGACATCCTTGTCTATCATATTCACTATCAGCGGCGATGGGACGGGTATTCCGTTCGTGCCGTATGTGTAGTTGAGCAGTGCCACTCTTATTCCGTTCCTGTCGAGCATCAGCGGATAGCGGTTGGCGCGGTCGGTGCTGTCGCGGTAGACACCGCAGTGCTGTATGCCCAGGGAGTCCATCATCTGCATTGTGTAGAGCGCCCCTTTCTTGCCACGGTCGAGGCAGTGGTTGTTGGCAAAGAGCAGCACGTCGAAGCCCGCATCCCTCACTGCATAGAGCAGGCTGTCGGGTGCGCAGAACGAGGGGTAGCCGCCGTAACGGCCCTTACCTATAGTTGTCTCCAGGTTGGCAACGGCAATGGCTGCACTCGTTACATCGCCCTTTATGTACCTGTAACAGGGCGAATAGCTGTATGTGCCGTCGCTGCAACGTGCCGCATCGAGCTGGCTCTGGTGCTGCATGATGTCGCCTGCAAAAAGAATGTCGAGACTCGAAAAAGGAAGCGTGATACTTTGCGCTGCAAGCATTGCTGCCTGCACCAACAGTATCACGCTCATTATTATGCGTACACCACGCATCGATGTCCGCTGCTTAGTATATTTGATGTGTAGCCGCAAGAAGGGTGTTCTTCATAAGCGACACGATTGTCATAGGACCTACTCCGCCGGGAACGGGAGTGATGAACGAGCATTTGGGTGCTACATTGTCGTAGTCCACGTCGCCGCACAGACGGAAACCCGACTTTCTTGTCGCGTCGGGTACACGTGTAGTACCTACGTCGATGATAACCGCACCCTCCTTTACCATATCTTCCTTAACAAAGTGGGGTTGGCCAAGCGCTGCTATGATAATGTCGGCGTTGCGGCACTCCTCTGCAATGTTGGCTGTGTGGCTGTGGCACACTGTCACTGTTGCGTCACCGGGTATCTGCTTCTGCATCATGAGGCTTGCCACAGGCTTGCCTACAATGTTGCTGCGGCCAAGAACCACGCACTTCTTGCCTTTGGTGTCGATATTGTAACGGCGGAGAAGCTCCATAATTCCGTTGGGTGTAGCCGAGAGGAAACAGGGAAGACCAATTGAGAGACGTCCTGCATTTACGGGATGGAATCCGTCAACGTCCTTTCTGTAGTCGATAGCCTCGGTTACCTTCTGCTCGTCGATGTGTCGGGGAAGGGGCAACTGCACGATGAAGCCGTCAACATCGGCATCGTTGTTCAGTTCCTCTACCTTGGCAAGAAGCTCAGCCTCGGTAACATCCTCCTCGTAGCGTATGAGGGTAGATGTAAAGCCGCACTCCTCGCACGCGCGTACCTTATTTGCAACGTATGTCTCGCTGCCGCCGTCGTGGCCTACAAGGATCGCTGCAAGATGAGGGCGTTTGCCACCTGCTGCCAATATCTGCTCTACCTGCTGGGCAATCTCTTTCTTGATTGTTGCTGCAATAGCTTTTCCGTCGATAATCTGCATAATTGTTTCTGTTTGTTATTTTTTTTCTGTGTTCAATTACTTTCCGAAACGGGGCATTCCGGGCATCATCTTGCCGAGCTTGCCGCCTGCAACTGTCTTCATGGTCTTGCGTATCTGCTCGAACTGCTTGATGAGGCGGTTCACCTCCTGTACTGTTGTTCCGCTGCCTCGTGCTATGCGGTCGCGGCGCGATGCGTTAATGATGTCGGGGTTTGCACGCTCCTTGGGAGTCATAGAGTGTATTATTGCCTCTACGCTCTTGAATGCATTGTCGTCGATGTCGAGGTCCTTCACAGCCTTGCCCACTCCAGGTATCATTGCCATAAGGTCCTTAATGTTACCCATCTTCTTTATCTGCTCTATTTGGGCAAGGAAGTCGTTGAAGTCGAACTGGTTGCGTGCGAGCTTGCGCTGCAGCTTCTTTGCCTCCTCCTCGTCGAACTGCTCCTGCGCGCGCTCAACAAGCGAGACAACGTCACCCATTCCCAAAATACGGTCGGCCATACGGCTGGGGTGGAATAGGTCGATAGCCTCCATCTTCTCACCGGTACCGATGAATTTGATGGGCTTGTTCACCACGCTGCGTATCGAGAGTGCGGCACCACCGCGTGTGTCACCGTCGAGCTTTGTGAGAACCACGCCTGTAAAGTCGAGGCGGTCGTTGAACTCCTTGGCGGTATTCACTGCATCCTGTCCGGTCATAGAGTCTACCACAAAGAGAATCTCTCCGGGGTTTACGGCATCCTTTATTGCAGCAATCTCCTGCATCATGACCTCGTCCACGGCAAGACGGCCGGCGGTATCTATAATAACAAGGTTGTAACCCTTCTGCTTTGCCTCCTTAATGGCATTCTGTGCAATCTGGACAGGGTTCTTGCTGTCGGGCTCACTGTATACGGGAACCTCAATCTGCTCGCCGAGCACCTTGAGCTGGTCGATGGCTGCGGGACGATAGACGTCGCAGGCAACAAGCAGGGGCTTGCGGTTTCTCTTCTTTCTGAGGTAGTTGGCAAGCTTTGACGAGAATGTAGTCTTACCCGAACCCTGAAGACCCGACATAAGGATTATGGCAGGATGTCCCTCGCAATTTACTTCGGCAGTCTCGCCTCCCATAAGTGTGGTGAGCTCGTCGTGGACAATCTTCACCATCAGCTGGCTGGGGTGGATTGATGTAAGCACATTCTGACCGATAGCCTTATTCTTTACAGTGTCGGTGAATGTCTTGGCCACTTTGTAGTTTACGTCGGCGTCGAGAAGTGCCTTGCGCACGTCCTTCAGTGTCTCGGCAACGTTCACTTCGGTAATTCTGCCTTCTCCCTTGAGTATCTTTAATGAGCGTTCAAGGCGCTCGCTTAGATTTTCGAACATATCTTATCTCTTTTTTATTTATTTTTCTATGCTTAAAATGCTGCCGGTAGCGGTGTCCAGGAGAACACGTGTGCCGGCTCTTTTTGTGTACAGTTCTTTTGAAAGGACCTCCACTGTGCCGTATTGTGCTATCGGCATTGAACTGTTGAAAAGTTCTTTTCCTGTTATGTATATTCTAAGGTTGGCTCTGCCGGGGACAATGTAGCATATTCCCTCCTTTACAACCTCCTTTTTCTTTTTCTTAGTGTCAACGACGGGTGTCTTTGCCTCTTGGTGGCTGAAGTCGTAGTATATAGGCGAACCTGCCAGATTGTCAGCATCGACAAGGCCCAGCTTGCGTGAGAAACGGAACAGTACTGCTCTTGTCGTGTCGCTCTTTTCCGACGGGGTGAAACTTACTTTGTATTGGTAGCTCAGCGTGTCTATCCTGCCTGTAAAGAGTTCGGTCAAGGTCTTTTCCTGTGTGTTGAGTTCGTCGAGTATGAGCTGCATTGATATTCCGTCCTTTGGCATATTGTCGGCTGTGCCGCGTGTTATTGCCAACTTGCTTTCTCTTATAGCGTATATCTCGCGCGATACAAGCTCGGCCATTTTTGCCGTGGATGTGGCTTGCAGTATCTCTTCGGTGAAGAATTTGCGCGGGTCTACGCGGGTGACCTCTTTCTTCTGTACGGTTTCTGCAGGTTTTGCTTCCACTTTCCTGTTGACAGCCTGTATTATGCCCTCTTCGGTCATAACCAGGTTGCATCCTGCGCTCTCGCTTATCTTTACAGTAAATGCCTTGTTGCTGTTCGGCACTCCTGTCCTGTTTACATCCACTCCATTGAGTATCCACTCTTTCTCCTCGCTTGTCACAGCGTCTGTGATACGCAGGAAACGGTCGGCGTATCGGGCAAACTCGCCGGGGGTGCGCACGACGCATTGCACATCTACCGTGATGTCCAGTCTTGTGTCGGGCAGAAAGTATGTGACGCCCTCATTTGCGCCTGTGCTGAAAGCTGTAACCTCAACTTGTGCCATACAGCCAAGCGAGACAAAAAGATATGCTATAAAAGAAAAAAATCTGTTCATTACCTTGTTTTTTTGCTTATGGGCATTTTGTGCCGCGAAGATACGAAATTTGTTTTTAAATGTATGTTATATTTTATATTAAGTTGTCTTTATTGTGTCTATATGTGAAAAAAAGAATTTTTTATAGGTAATTTGTCGGAACTTTGTGTTACATTTGTAGTCGCAACGTCAGCCGTTGCGCTATTATACACCGTAATACCAGGCACATTTTTGGAGAAACACGATATGTCAACAATAAAACTATACGATAAGCTCTTTGAGGTATCTATCACCAGAGAAGAGATTGAGAATGAGGTAAAGAGAGTGGCTGCAGAAATCAACCGCGACTACAAGGGCAAGCGTCCTTTGTTGTTGGGAGTCCTTAACGGTTCGTTCATGTTTGCATCGGACTTGATGAAAAACCTTGATATAGAATGTGAAATTTCGTTTGTGAAGCTCTCTTCGTATCAGGGTACGACGACAACCGGCAAGGTGCGCGAGGTGCTAGGAATCAATGAGTCGATAGCAGGACGCGACATAATCATCATCGAGGATATCGTGGATACAGGAATCACAATGCAGAGTATGCTCGAGTCGCTCGGAACACGAGAGCCCGCCTCAATCTCCATCGCGTCGCTCTTCCTCAAGCCCGCCCGTCTCAAGGTGCCCATAGATGTTAAATACAGCGCATTTACAATTCCCGACAGATTTATCGTAGGCTATGGTCTCGACTACGACAACCTTGGCCGTAACCTTCCCGACATTTACGAAGCTGTAGAATAAAAATAACCATACAATAATTATACGAAGATGCTTAATATTGTAATATTCGGTGCTCCCGGTTCAGGCAAGGGCACACAAAGCGAGAGAATAGTAGAGAAATACAGTCTCAACCACATCTCAACAGGAGATGTTCTTCGTGCCGAAATTGCAGCCGGCAGCGAACTTGGCAAGACGGCAAAGGAGATAATAGACAACGGTCAGCTTATCCCCGACGAGCTTATGGTGAGCATCCTTGCTGCAAAGCTCGATGCATTGGAGAACAGCAAAGGTGTAATATTCGATGGTTTCCCCCGTACGATAGCACAGGCCGAGGCACTCAAGAAGATGCTCAACGCACGTGGTGAGGATGTGACAGCAATGATAGAGCTCGACGTTCCCGAGGATGAGCTTATGACACGTCTGCTGCTCCGCGGACAGGCATCGGGCAGAGCCGACGACAATGAAGAGACAATCAAGAAACGTCTTGTTGTCTACAACGAGCAGACATCGCCCCTCAAGGAGTGGTACAAGAACGACGGCAAGCACTGCTACATCAACGGTCTTGGTGAACTCGACCGCATATTTGCCGACATTGTTGCTGCTATAGAGAGCAAGTTGGGATAAATACATTTACACAGAAATAACTACAAAGAGGCCGCAACAAAGGCGCGACCTCTTTGTTCATATACAAGAATATGGCAGAATCGAACTTTATAGACTACGTAAAAATCATTTGCCGCTCAGGACGTGGCGGTAGAGGAATGGCTCACCTCCACAGAGCGAAGTACCTGCCTAACGGAGGCCCCGACGGTGGCGATGGCGGTAAGGGTGGTGACATCATACTGCGCGGTAACCGCAACTACTGGACGTTGCTTCACCTCAAGTACCAGCGTCACGTATTTGCCGGCAACGGACAGAACGGAGGTGTAAACCGCAGTACGGGAGCCGACGGAGAGAGCAAGATTATTGATGTGCCCTGCGGAACAGTTGCATATAATGCCGAGACAGGCGAGTATCTGTGCGATGTGACCGAGGACGGCCAGAAGGTTGTGTTGCTCAAGGGCGGCCGCGGAGGATTGGGTAACGTGCACTTTGCGACACCCACCCGACAGGCTCCGCGCTTTGCACAGCCCGGCGAGCCTATGCGCGAGATGACCGTTACTCTTGAACTTAAGCTGCTTGCCGATGTAGGTCTTGTGGGATTCCCCAATGCCGGAAAATCGACACTCCTCTCGAGTGTGTCGGCGGCAAAGCCCAAGATTGCGAACTATCCCTTTACCACACTTGAACCCAACCTCGGAATTGTATCGTACCGCGACGGAAAGTCATTCGTGATGGCCGACATTCCCGGAATCATCGAGGGGGCGAGCCAGGGACGAGGCCTGGGACTGAGATTCCTGCGTCACATTGAGCGCAACTCATTGCTTCTCTTTATGGTACCTGCCGAGGCCGACGACATAAAGAAAGAGTATGAGATATTGCTCAACGAGCTTGCGACCTTCAACCCCGAAATGCTCGACAAACAGCGCGTGCTTGCAATCACCAAGAGTGACCTTATAGACGACGAACTGAAGGAGATGCTGTCGGAGAACCTGCCCGAAGATGTGCCCCATATCTTTATTTCGGCAGCTACAGGTGAGGGAATATCTGCTCTCAAGGATATCCTGTGGGAAAAGCTCAACAGCGAGGAGAACCTGCTGGCAGCAGTAAAGCGCGACGAGCTTGTGCACCGCAACTACGACCGTAAGATGATAGCAAACGACTTCATCAACTGGGAGGACGAGGATTATGAGCCCGCCGACTACGATGATGAAGAGATGTACTACGAGGAGGATTGGGACAGCGAAGAGTAACGTCTCCTTTGGACTTGAATATGCAATAAAAAAGCAGTTTCCGCCACGGAAACTGCTTTTTTATTGGTGCGTTTGTCAGAATGGTTATATCCTGTCGATAAGCTTCTCGATGCTCTTCCAGGTTGTATTCTTCTCGAAGTGGGTCTTTGAGCCCATCTTTGCCAATAAGCGGTATATCCTTGAATCTTTTTCTATCTGTTTTCTCGCAAATATATAGA
>JAFYSC010000042.1 GCA_017546635.1 Bacteroidaceae bacterium
ATTGAGGGTGAGATGCGTTGGGATACCCATACAATAGTTGTTGTAGCTACATTCCTTGTGACAATCTTCCTGTGGATGTTCGGTAAGGAGCTTTGGGGCTTGAATACAAACGTGGTTGCAATGATTCCTATCGCTGCATTCTGTGCGTTCGGTATTCTTCAGCGCCGCGACCTCGAGGAAATCAACTGGAGCGTGCTGTGGATGGTAGCCGGAGGTTTCTCTCTTGGTGTTGCCCTCAGCAAGACTGGTTTGGGTGATGTCCTTGTTCAGGCTATTCCTTTTGCAACCTGGTCACCTCTTGTGGTTATGATTATTTCGGGTCTTGTATGTTTCTTGTTCTCGAACTTCATTTCTCACTCGGCTGCGGCTTCTCTGTTGGCTCCCATCCTCGCGTTGGTTGCAGGCGGTATCCTGAGCGACCCCGTAGCGGGCGAATCGTTCGCAGCGATGGGTGGTGCTTCGGCTCTTATGGTAGGTGTTGCAATTTCTTCTTCGGTGTCAATGATTCTCCCCATCAGTACACCTCCCAATGCAATTGCGCACTCAACAGGATTCATCGAGCAGAAGGATATGGTTAAGGTAGGTCTTATCCTCGGTGTTCTTGGTCTTGTAATCGGTTACGCAATGCTTGTATTCTTCAAGTTCTAATAATAGAGACTCAAGATTATAAATAAACTGCATTCTGCCCCGCGAATTGCCTTTTTTCGAACGATTATTGGCAATTTGTGGGGCAGATTTATTATCTTCGCGCCATTCAAATATTGTATATGGAGCTTAGGCAACTGAAATATTTCATAAAGAGCGCCGAGTACCTTAACTTTTCCGAGGCGGCCAAACATCTGTATATCACGCAGAGCACATTGTCGCAGTAGATAAAGCAACTGGAGTTCGAGCTCGGATTCACACTCTTTGCGCGCAACAGCAGACATATAGAGCTGACCGAGGCGGGCGAGGAGTTCCTGCCTTATGCCAAGCGTACCATTCAGGATGCCGAGGATGGCGTGCAACGTCTGTACGACCTTCAGCGCGTGAAAAAAGGAACACTGAAAGTTGGCGTTACATACAGTCTCAATACAGTGCTAACCGAGGGTGTATTGGAATTTATGAAGCGCTTTCCGGGCATTAAGCTGGAGATATGTTATAAAACGGTGAATGAGTTGCTTGAACTGCTCCGTTCCAACAGTCTCGACTTTATCCTTTCCTATAAGCCACTTGGCAATTTCCCCGAAATAGAGTCTACACCGCTTTTCGAGAATGCGCTTGCGCTGGTGGTGAACAAGGAACATCCTTTGGCAAAAAGAGAGAAGGTCAAGCTTGCCGATTTACAGTCGCAGCAGTTTGTGCTGCCGGCCGCAGGACTGCAGGCGCGTATGATGCTCGACAAGCTTATGGAGGACAAGGATTTCGCGCTTCAGTCGCACGTGGAGCTGAACGAGACCAATATCCTGTTGAAATTGGTTGCCTCGAGCGGGTATGCTACCATCCTCTCGTCATCGGCTGTGTTCGGCAACAGCCGTTTCAAGTCCATAGTGCTCGATGAGCCGGGAAATGTGATGGAGGCTTCGCTCCTGAGGCTCAAGGGGGCATACCAAAAGGCTGCGGCAAAGGAGTTCATAGAGATACTCTTGGATACCGAGGCTGTCAAGCGCAGGTTGATGAATTGCTTCGATTGAATAATTGTATAGAATGTGTAATTTTTAATATAGTGACTTATGGTAGAAAAATATAGCGCAATAAAGCGTATCCCCAGTTTCGATATTGATATGTCGGGTACATTGAAGCCTGCATCGTTCCTGAATTATGCACAGGAGGCAGCGAATATTCACGCCGATTATCTTGGTGTAGGATTCGATGCGATGCATACAACCCGTAAGGCGTGGGTGCTCTCTAAAATTCACGTCATCTTCCACAAATTGCCCAAGTGGAGAGAGAACATAAATGTGCAGTCGTGGCACAAGGGAGCCAACGGTTACCAGTATTTCCGTGATTTTGTGGTGTTCGATGCCGAGGGCAAGGAGAAACTCATTTCGGCTACCACATCGTGGCTGGTGATAGATATCGACACGCGCCGTCTGTCAAAATATGCCGAGCTGGCCGAGGACGAGGGACGTTGCATAAACGAGGATGTTATTGCTGCTCAGCCGCCCAAGGTGATTATGCCAAAAGATGTCGAGACTCAGTTGGCAATGACGCACGCCGTGTGCTACTCCGACCTTGATATGAACGGTCACGTGAATAACGTGAAATACACCGAGTGGTCGATGAATGCCATTGAGCTCGAGGTTACGAACAACCGCCGCCTGAAAGAACTTGTAGTGAACTTCAACAGCGAGATAAAAGCAGGTGATGTGGTTGAGATTTACCGCCACTCTACACAGCAGGGCGAGGAGGTTGAGTATATTATCGAAGGACGTGTTAACGGCAAGGGCTCGTTTACCGCAAAGCTCGTATTTTAAGCCTCTATATAATAGTAAAAGTTATAGGGCAGGCAATGCTCGCGTATAATGTTGGCATATTTTTGAAAGAAATTCAATCAGC
>JAFYSC010000043.1 GCA_017546635.1 Bacteroidaceae bacterium
CCAAAGTTATCGTACATAATTGACTTCTCCTCAACACCAAGGTCAGTAAGCATATTTACAACAGCCTTTGACATCGGGCCAGGACCACACATATAGTACTCGATATCCTCGGGAGCCTCGTGGTCTTTGAGGTATGTCTCATAGATTACCTGATGCACAAATCCCGGAGTATACTTTACGCCTGCTGCATCTGCTGCGGGGTCGGGACGGTCGAGCGCGAGGTGGAATGTGAAGTTGGGGAACTCCTTCTCGAGCTGCAAGAA
This sequence comes from Bacteroidaceae bacterium, assembly GCA_017546635.1. Lineage (GTDB taxonomy): Bacteria > Bacteroidota > Bacteroidia > Bacteroidales > Bacteroidaceae > HGM04593. The sequence continues at coordinate 264 of JAFYSC010000043.1, forward strand.
ATCCTCGAGGTAGAATACCTCGTTCAATGCACGTGCACCGTAGAAGTATGTCATTGTACGGTCGGTAGTCTTGAGTGTCTTTGTCATATGCATAATCTGGGCACGCAAGGGAGCCATACCTGCTCCACCACCTACCCACATCATCTCCTTCTTAGAGTCGAAGATGGGGTGGAAGTCTCCGTAAGGACCGCTCATAATTACCTTGTCACCGGGTTTCAGTGTAAAGATGTAAGATGATGCGATACCACAGGGAACGTCCATAAAGCCCGAACGGTCGGCCTTGAAGGGAGGAGTTGCAATACGCACTGTAAGCATAATGCGGTCACCCTCGGCAGGGTAGTTGGCCATTGAGTAGGCACGGATAGTGGGCTCTGTATTCTTGCACTTGAGACCGAGAAGACCGAACTTCTCCCAAGCGGGAAGATATTCGTCGGTGATAAGGCTCTTGTCGATGTCCTTGTCATAATCCATCTCGTATGCAGGAATCTTAATCTGTGCGTAAGAACCGGGCACAAAGTCCATGTGCTCACCGGGAGGCAATGCCACAATGAACTCCTTGATGAAGGTAGCCACGTTTTTGTTCGAGATAACCTCGCACTCCCACTCTTTAACGCCCATAACCGACTCGGGTACCTTGATAGATACGTCGCCCTTGAGCTTCACCTGACAGCCAAGACGCCAGTGGTCCTGCTGCTCCTTGCGTGAGAAGTGTCCCTTCTCCGAGGGGAGGATTTCGCCACCACCCTCGACAACCTGACACTTACACTGTGCACACGAACCCTTACCGCCACAAGCCGAAGGGAGGTAAATTCCATTCTCGGCAAGTGTACCGAGAAGTGTTCCACCTGCTGCAACCTCAACGGTATTCTCGCCGTTGATGGTAACCTTTACGTTACCCGAGGGGAGCAGATACTTCTTGGCAACCAGCAATATAACCACCAACAGAAGGATGATTACCAAGAATACAAGAATACTTGCTAATATCAATTGTAAATTCATAGTCTTTATTCTTTATTGGTTGATTACATTTTAATTCCCGAGAAGCACATAAACGCAAGTGCCATAAGTCCCACTGTGATGAAGGCAATACCCAATCCGCGCAAGGGCTTGGGAACGATGCAATACTCCATCTTCTCGCGAACAGCGGCAAAGAGAACGATTGCGAGCATCCAGCCCAAACCTGAGCCGAGTGCATATGCAACAGCGTCACCGATATTCAGGATAGCCTGTGAGTTGCTCGCCTCCATAGCTATTCTCTGCTGCATAAAGAGTGAACCACCCATAATGGCACAGTTTACAGCGATAAGGGGAAGGAAGATACCCAACGAAGCGTACAACGAGGGTGAGAAGCGCTCAACAATCATCTCCACCAACTGCACGATACCTGCGATAACCGCAATGAAGAGGATAAACGCAAGGAACGAGAGGTCAACGCCCTCAATGATTGCATTGGCACCGAGTACCTTTGTCTGCAATAGGTAGTTGACGGGAAGTGTGATGAACTGCACGAATGTAACGGCAAGGCCGAGGCCGATTGCTGTCTTTACGCTCTTTGATACAGCGAGGTATGAGCACATACCCAGGAAGAAGGCAAATACCATATTGTCCACGAAAATCGAACGGACAAACAAACTAAAGAAATGTTCCATAATAAAATCTCCTTTCTATACTGTATCAACAAATTAGTTCTCTTGCAAACTCTTGTCCTTTGCCCTCTGAACCCAGATGAAGCAAGCTATAAGGAAGAATGCCATCGGAGCCATAAGCATAAGACCGTTGTTTATATATCCCATATCGTAAAGTGCCTGAGGGATAACGGGGTAGTCGAAAAGTGTACCCGAACCGAAGAGCTCGCGGAAGAATGCAACAACAACAAGGATTATTGCATAACCTACTCCGTTACCGATACCGTCGAGGAACGATGCCCAGGGACCATTCTGCATTGCAAATGCCTCCAAACGACCCATAAGGATACAGTTTGTGATGATGAGTCCGATGTACACCGAAAGCTGTACGCTCACATCATAGGCAAATGCCTTGAGCACCTCGCTCACCATTGTTACAAGGGCTGCAACAACAACCAGCTGTATGATAATACGGATACGGTTGGGGATTGTGTTACGAATGAGCGAGATAATCACGTTGGCCATAGCCACGATGATGGTAACCGAGAGTCCCATCACCACTGCGGGTGCCAATTTGCTTGTTACGGCAAGTGCCGAACATATACCCAACACCTGCAATGTAACAGGGTTGTTCTTGAGTAGAGGAGTTGTCAACGCCTCTTTGTTTTTCTTTGAAAAAAGCTCTGCCATAGTTTATTCCTCCGTAGCATTAACCTCGGCCTGGGGACAAGCGTCCTCGCAGCACTCGGTTGTAGGTTCAACATTAGCTTGGGGCTGCTGCTTAGCTGCAAGGAATGTCTTGTAGTTGCCCAAGCACTTCTTAAGCATAGCATTGACACCGTTACAGGTAATAGTAGCACCCGAGATAGAGTTCACTTGAGTAGCCTCGTTGCTCAAACGGCCCTTTACAGCCTCCAGAGCAACCTCGCCGTCTGCAAGGATGTTCTTGCCGTCGAAGCGCGACTTGAACTTGTCGCTTGCAATCTCGGCACCAAGACCGGGAGTCTCGCTTGCGTGTGAGAAGTATACACCGTAGATGGTGTTACCGTCGTTATTCACGGCCATATAGCCCCAAATACCGCCCCACAAACCTTGTCCTACCATAGGTATTACATATTTCTCCTCGCCGTCAACCTCGCATACGTAGATGGGGAGGTTATCCTCGCTGATAGCGTCGTTGGCAACGTCAAAACCGCCCTCTGCTGCAACCTCGTTGCCTGCAGCGTTGATGATGGCGTCTTTCTTTACGACACTCTCGTACTGAGCCTTTGCGTCCTTCACATCGTTGATGTGGAGTGATGAGAGAATCTGTTTCATCTTGTCGAGGCGGATGTTCTCATCCTGCATGGGCTTGAGTGCCGATGAAACACCTGCCAAAAGGAAGGCTACG
>JAFYSC010000044.1 GCA_017546635.1 Bacteroidaceae bacterium
ATATACGAGCATTAGTCAATTGAAGGAGGTACAGCATCGTCGGCACTTCCCCACTCCTTGTTGGGTTTGTCACCCATTATCAGAACAAGTTTTGCACCATTCTTTATATCATCGTGGCTGAACCAAGGCTTGTTCCAAGCCTGTCCGTTGAGTGTAGCCGACTGAATGTATTTATTTTCGGTAGAAGCATTTACGGCCTCAATTTCGAATATCTTACCGCCGCTCAATGTGATTTTGGCATTAGTAAACAGAGGGCTGCCAATGTTATACGATGCCGAACCGGGTGTTACAGGGTAGAATCCCAATGAAGAGAACACAACAAATGATGTCATTCCACCGCCATCCTCGTCACCGGGGATACCCATAAGGTCGTTGCGGAACCAGGTTTTCAACATCTGACGTATGCGTTTCTGTGTTTTCCAGGGAGCGCCGGCATAGTTGTAGAGGTAAGGAATGTGCAACGAAGGCTCGTTTGCCATAGAGAACTGGCCCACGTTACCTGTGTGGTCGGGCAGCTGTGAATAGAATATGAACTTGCTCATTCCCAAGGGCTCGGAGAAAGTGCGGTCCAAATTGGCAACAAACTTTTCCTTGCCACCCATCAGCGCTACAAGGTCGGCAACATTGTGGGGAACATCCCAACGATATACCCAACCATTGTTTTCGCCATAATATTCGCGTGCACCCATACCGCCTGAGAAACGGTAGTCGAAAGGCTCTATCCAGTTGCCATCCTTGTCCTTGGGATGGAAGAATGCTGTTTCGGGATGGAACACGTTGCGATAGTTGCGCGCACATTTCAGATAATATGCAGCCTCGTCGTCCTTGCCCAACGCCTTAGCCAGCAGATGGAGACACCACTGGTCGTAAGCGGTACCCAGAGTAACAGCGATGGGCTGTCGTTTCTCCCAGGGGGTTACATTGGGGTCGTTCTCGGGCTCACCCGGGCGCAAAGCAGGAATATATCCTTTTTCGTGATAGAAGCTGTCAATCCATCCGGCACGTGCAGAATTCCAAGGTGCAAGTGTCTTCTCTTCTATACCCTTGCGGCAAGCCTCATAGGCTTTTTCGAGGTCAAGCTTAAGCCCCTTGGCCAATGCATCGGCCACTGTAACCACGGCGTGATTGGAATTCATACGGCGGGTATCACCAATAACCTCGGGGAATGTGGGCATCCACATATTGCACATCTGCTCTGCCATACGCAGATAAGAGTCGATTATATACTCCTCAATATCCTTGTCAATGAGCAGACGCAAGGGGTGCGCAGCACGATAGGTATCCCAAATCCAGTCGTCGGTGTAGAAAGGAACGCCATTGTCCTCGTGTACCTTTCCATCAAAAGCGCTGTAGTATCGGCCATCCTCGCTCATACAGATAGGACGTTCAAAGGTGCGGTAATATGATGAATAGAGCACTGTTTTTTCGTCCTCGGTACCACCCTGCACAGCGATGCGCGAAAGGGCACGGTTCCATATTTCGCGTCCGGCATCGGCAAGCGCTGCAACGTCGAAGTCTTTCTGTTCACGTTCGAGATTCTTTTTGGCCTGCTCGCAGCTGATAAATGAGATACCGTAACGCAAGTTCACCTGCTTAGTGCCATCGGCGAAACGCCATACGGCGCAAGCGTTGTCTCCGGTAGCTTCACTTTTGTCCACCAGCTTATTATCCTGGAGGATAGCAGCCTCAACAGGTGTCTGCTCGGGCTCAATATAAAGATAGACATTTGTATTGCCGCTGATACGCTGATGGCCGCTTATAGCCTTTTTATCGGCTGTCATTGCACCGGTCTTGCTGTTCACCATTATGTACACAGGCTCGTCGGGACGACGGAACTCGATGCTGTAGATAGCCGACTGATGCGACAAGGCATATTTGACTGCCATATTGTTGTCGTCAAGCTCTGTCTCGAACGAATACGGTGTTATCTTCTCATTGTCGTAGGTATAAGAACGGACATTCTTCAGATCCTCGCCCTGATAAGGCGTCAGGCTGAATGCCGAGCGTTCGCGGTGGTTAGTTACCACAATAGGCAATCCGTTCACTCGCTCCGAGGTATAGTCGGAACGTCCGGGATATACACGCAACATACTGTTAGGCAACTGAACGGTGGGGAAGGTGGGAACCAACAGATGGCTGATGTTTCCTATATAAGGATTAACATAGTCAACATACTCCTTCTGGGTTTTGCCGCCACAGGCACAAAGAAGTAATGCAACAGCCAGAAACGCCCCAAATTTCTTGAATTTATTCATAGGTTAAAACATTTGGCGAATTCAACTTACAACTGCAATAGAATTCTTATTTGTTAATAATTTATTAATTGGTAAGGTTTACAAAAATAAAAAGAATTTTTTAAATTGTCAGCTATTTTCCAATGTTTTGCAAATTATCTTCTTTGCCGACCGTTGCTGTATGCATCGGGGCCTTTGAGTTATAAGCCAATGGAGTTGTTGCGGCAAAAGTTTCATTCAATTGTAAGCATATAGCAATATAGGCTTGCTCGATTGTTTTTTAATATCCCCGATGTGCTTCATCATAGAATTTGACACGACAAAGCATCCCTGACTAGCCGGTATGCAAGGCAATGGGAATGTTTCCCATTCAACATTTCCATTATGGATAAGGATTCCGCGGGCAAGGGCATTTGAGTTGATAGAATCAAGCCCGTACAGATTATATCCTTTTCCATACCCGGGATTAGACATTGGCCTTAATTTTCCCACTTTGTATTTACCTAAACTAGAATAATAACTACCTATTTCATTGCTGAATGTGGAGTTGAATATGTTCCAGTTTTTGCCTCGTCCATTTGCACACAGACTTTTGTGAATGATTTTCTTTTCCTTGAAACTGTAGATATAGAACCTTTTAATCCCCGAAGGCTTTGAAAAATCAGTCAGAAAACAATACTCTGTGCTGTATCCGTTGTTCCTGCAGTAATTGTGTATTTCGGATATATTGGAAGGAGCATCGTTTGAAACAAACAGCTTTATCACGCTAATGGCAACGATGCAAACGCATAAAATCATTAGAAACTTTTTCATAATCACGATGTTTAATTCAAATTGACACAACCGTTTCAAATATGGAGAGAAACGGCGTTACCTCCTGTAAATTTTCCAATCCGTACTACGGTACGCCTTGGCAGGAATCATATTCTTTTGTTTGAAATCGGAAACCCATTGATTGCCATTCCGCATCTGTATATGTCCCCAAATATGTTTGCCGGCAGCAGGGAACACAATCAAATCGCTTTTTTGCGGAACATAGTTTTCCTTGAATTGTATTTTTCACAGCAACACAACAAAAGACAAACACC
>JAFYSC010000045.1 GCA_017546635.1 Bacteroidaceae bacterium
GCTCTCAATGGTGCGTGTTGCCATCACTGCAGGCACGTTGCAGCCGAATCCCATTATCATTGGGATAAAGGATTTTCCGTGCAGTCCCATTCGGTGCATTATGCGGTCCATTATGAATGCGGCGCGTGCCATATAACCCGAGTCCTCCATCAGCGAGATGAAAAGGTACAGTATGAGTATCTGCGGCAAGAATACGGCCACGCTGCCCACACCGCCTATTATGCCGTTCACCAGCAGGTCCTGCAGCGCGCCTTTCGGCATTGCCGAGGATACTGTGCTGCCCAGCCAGCCAAAGAGGTTCTCTATCCACTCCTGCGGATAGGCTCCCAGGCTGAATACGGCTGTGAACATAAGCCACATAAGGGCAAGGAACAGCGGAAAGCCGAGCCATCTGTTTGCCACAAGTCGGTCTATGCGCCGTGTCTGGCGCTGTGTGTCCTTGTTGCCCGGGGTGAATGTCTCCTGCAACGCTCCGTTTATGAATCCGTATTTAGCATCGCTTATGGCTGTCTCCACGTCCACTCCCAGCCGTGCCTGTATCTTCTTGTGCGCTGTCTGCGAGTATGCCTGCCACTCGGCAAACTCCTTGCAGCCTGCAAGCGAGGATTGCGCCTCCTTGTCCTGCTCCAGCAGCTTGAGTGCCCAATACCGCACGGGGAACTGTTGCGGCAGGTCGTCGGCTTTATGAAGCATCTGCGAGAGAGGAGCGAGCTCACTCTCCATCACGTTGCCGTAGTTTATGTGTATGTGCCTGATTGTCTTGTTCTCGCCCTCGAAGAGCTCAATCACTGTGTCCAGCAGCTTGTCGAGTCCTTTGGAGGCTTTTGCCACGGTGGGTATCATAGGGATACCCATCATTCCTCCCAAATGCCCGTAGTCTATCGTTGCGCCGCTCGCTTGTAGCTCGTCGAACATATTGAGGGCAACCACGGTGCGCAGGTTCATATCTATGAGCTCTGTGGTAAGGTAGAGGTTGCGCTCGAGGTTCGATGCTACGACGGCATTTATTATCACGTCGGGCTGTTGCTCATATAGGTGACGGCGCACGTAGCGCTCCTCGGGCGAGTAGGCCGATATTGAGTATGTGCCCGGCAGGTCGGTTATGTTTATGCGGTAGCCCTTGTAGCTCAGGCTGCCGCTTTTTGCGTCCACCGTGACGCCGCTGTAGTTGCCCACGTGCTCGCTGCTGCCCGAGAGGGCGTTGAACAGCGATGTCTTTCCGCTGTTGGGGTTGCCCACAAGGGCAACGTCTATTATGTTCTTGCGCTTTGTCGATGCGGGACGGTATATGCAGTTGCAGCCAAGGCTGCTGTTGCAGTTCTCGCACGCCGAGTGGCAAGCAAACGAGTTTACAGGTGTCAGCTCTTTCCTTGCCTCCTCCTCGGGCAGTACTTCAATCATTGCAGCCTCGTTGCGGCGCAGTGATACGTCGTATCCCATCACGTGGTATTTGACAGGGTCGTGCATAGGGGAGTCGAGAACCGATTTCACCTTCTCGCCCCTTATGAATCCCATTTCCATTATGCGTTTACGGAAGCCTCCGTGTCCCAAAAGACGGACAATGACGGCGGTCTCTCCGTTCTTCAGTTCCGATAGTTTCATCTTTTACGAGTATGTTTTTCTCCCAATCCTGCGGCGTTTCTTGTCCACTTTATTGTGTGCCGCTAATTTTGCAAGCAAAATTACTCATCTGTAGAGTAATATACAATAGTATATTTATGTAAAAAACGTTCTTTTTTAGTTATTTGTTGTTATTGGCGCTGGATAAACAATTACCGCACGCTTTTGTCAAAAGCGTGCGGTAACCGATTTGATAACATTACTATGTGATGCCTTTGCCTCTCTATGCGGGAGCCTCGCGGCGGCCTTAATGGATAATCAAGCGGCTGCATCGTTTTTTATATGGCTAATTGTGGACGCTTCTATTATGGCTAATTCAATTGGTTACTTACAGTTTCATCTGGTATATCGTCCACATTGCAAAGTTACATTGTAGCATATGTTGCTGCAATAATCTTTTTTTGTGATTCTTGCCTCTTTTGCATAGCACTATATAGTGATTTCTCCGTGTTTATCGGGGAAGCAGCGGGAGAATCTCCTGCTCGAACACGTCCTTGTGTATAATGCGGTAGTGCGGGTGATAGTATTCATTGTACTGCCGGCTGTGGTGCATCATATATTTGCCCTCGGCAAGATTCTTTGCAATGAGAGCCGAGTCGCGCTCGAAATTCTCCATAGCTGGCGCTGCCCGTCGTGTAGCCTCCATAATCTGCTGCCATTCATCGAGCCACTCGCCGGTGACGCTGTCGCACGATGCCTCGCGGCTCTTTATGAATGCGTCGGTGAGCGCATTGCTGTCGATGTATCCTTTTTTTATTGCCAGAAGGTTCACGCGTACAAAATTCCCGCGCCAGCCGCAAGGCTCGTATAGCGTGCTGTCGAATTCCGTGGCGCTGTTGGTCTCATACTCGATGTAGCTCTTGACCTTCTCGCGCTCGGCAAGCAGATGTGCAACACCGAAATAGTCCTGGAAGAAACTCTTGTATACATCCTGCAATGTGGCGTCGGGGTAGCGCTGCAGGAGGCTTGCAACCGACTCTCCAATCCTATGCTCGTTGCCTGGTGTGCAGGAGAGCATAGACAGCAGCAGTGCCGAATAGAATATCAATGTTGCTCTTTTCATAGCCTCTTCCCGTCATCTCTCCATTCCTCTCAGCAACTCAATCTCGGTAGCCCAACGGCTCTCGTCGGGTGTCTCAAGGATAATGGGGATATTGTCGAAACGGCTGTCCTTCATAAATTTCTCGAAGAAGGCTGTTCCCAAAAGTCCAAGACCGATGCTCTCGTGGCGGTCTACGCGTGAGCCTAATGCCTTTTTAGTGTCGTTCAGGTGTATGCCGCGCAGATACTCCAGGCCGATAGCACGGTCAAGGGCCGAAAATGCTCCTTCGTAATCGCCAACGATATCATAGCCGGCCGAGTAGAAGTGGCAGGTGTCTATGCAGTATCCCACACGGCTTTTGTCCTCTACGCGGTCTATTATGTAACGTATCTCCTCAAGGCGGTTGCCCACGTTGCTTCCCTGTCCGGCGGTGTTCTCTATTACAGCTGTCACCCCGCTTGTCATTGATAGCGCAAGGTTGATGTTCGCCGCAATCTTGTCGAGACACTCTTCTACCGATATTTTGTTCAGGTGGCTGCCGGGATGGAAGTTGAGCATTGTAAGTCCCAGTTGCTCGCAGCGTTTCATCTCGTCGATGAAGGCTGCGCGCGATTTTTGCTGTGCCTCCTCGTCGGGGTTACCCAAGTTGATGAGGTAACTGTCGTGAGGCAATATGTACCTCGGGTCGAACGCTCCTTCCTGACAACGCTCCTTGAATAGTCTTATGCTCTTCTCGGTCAGCGGTGCCGATACCCACTGGCGCTGGTTCTTTGTGAATAGTGCAAATGCGTCTGCACCTATTGCTGCGGCATTCAGGGGGGCATTTTCCACTCCACCGCTTGCCGATACGTGTGCTCCTATATGTTTCATATTTTCTATTGGTGCTTTATTAAAAACCCCTGTCCGGTGATTGCTCTCAGACGGATAGGGGCTTTACTGGTTAATGTATATACTATGTTTTTTATTCGGCTTTACTGAAGAACTTGTTTCCTCCGCGGAGCAAGTTACGTACCTCACTCAGAAGCTCGTGTGACTCCTGTATAAGATTGAGATATACAAAGTCCATACGCAGACTGCCCGAACTCTTGTGCAGACGCATTGTCTGTGTCTTGCGCAGGTTGGCAAGTGCGTGTTTCAGGTCTTTTGCACGTCCCGACACCTCCTCGGCTGTAGAATAGTCGTTTGTCGCTATGATCTTATTGATGTCGACAAGGGTCTGTACGATGTCCTTGCAGAAAGGAGTGAACTCCTCGAGATACTGCTGTGAGAGCGGGCTGAAACTGTTCTCGGCGTGCTCCTTCATAGGCTTGCCTATACGTGTGAGCGTGTTGAGCATCTGCTGGCAGCTGTTGGTGCACAGATGGTACCAGGTGCTGCGCTCAAAGGCGAGTGACTGGTCTATGCGCTGCATTCCGCGTGTCTCGTAGCGGCGCATCTTCTTCATCAGGCCCTTCTCGTCCTCAATCTTGAGCAGTGAACTGCGTAGAGGACGGTGGTCGTCGCGTGCAAATGCATCGAAAAGGACTTTATATGTTTCGGCCGAGAATGACAGAGTGTGCGAGAGTGTCTCGGCTGCGTGCTCCTGAAGCACTGTCCACACCTCCTCCTTATTGTCGGACGACATAATTGTCTGCATCTTGTTGTCCTCGTTTTCGTTGCTCTTCTTCTTGTTGTAGCTCAGATGGCTATGGATGAGCAGGTAGATGACCAGGGCAATCATTATGTACATTGCAACAAGGCCGCCGTAGAACATAATGGTAGCGACAAGGGCTGCAAGGATGAATGCCGCACCGGCTGTGATGAACCATCCGCCTATAACTGCAACCACACCTGTAACGCGGTAAACGGCGCTCTCGCGGCCCCAAGCACGGTCGGCAAGTGAAGAACCCATTCCCACCATAAATGTAACGTATGTTGTAGAGAGGGGGAGCTTCATCGATGTACCCACTGCAATGAGCAGACCGGCAAGCACAAGGTTCACCGATGCACGTACAAGGTCGAAAGCCACATCCTCGCGCTCCTCAACGGGAGTGAATCGCTTGTTTATCCAGTCCTTTGCGTTCTGCGGCATCTTGCGCGATACAGCTGTTACCATATTTGTGGTTACACGTACGATGTTGCGTGCAAGGGGCGATGAACCGAACATATCGTTCTCGTCGTTGCTCTTGCTCGACAGGTTGATAGAGGTCTGCAACACCTTCTTTGCCTTCTTGCTTGTACACAGGGCGAATACCATCACTGCACCTGCACCTACAAGGAAGTATACGGGGGTCTTTGCCGACTCCTGCAACGATGTCATAAGGAACTGGTCGGCTGCAACACCGCCTGCGTTTGCTGTAAAGTCCTGGAACGACGAGAGTCCTGCCAATGTTACACCAATGAAGTTTACAAGGTCGTTTCCGGCAAAGGCAAGCGCAAGCGAGAAGGTACCTATGAGCACTACAATCTTGAGCACGTTAACCTTGAACCAGTGCAGAATCTGCATAAGGACGGTGAACACCACGAATGATGCAAGCAGAAGCATAGCTGTGTTCTCTTCGATGAATGCCTTTACTTCGGCAGGGACAAGAGTGCTGCCCTTGAGTCCCTTGATGAGCATAAAATAGAGAATGGCAGTGACTGCTATACCGCCGAATATACCAATCTTGCTCGAGAGGTTTTTCTTGAAGTGGAAAGTGAATATAAGTCGTGAAATCCATTGTACTATAAGACCGAATACAAAGGCGATGGCAACCGACAGGAAGATTGATATAATCATTGTGAGCGCCTTGTCGGTGTTCAGCAGGTCTACTATACTGCCATCCATTGTTCCCGATGCCATCTTTATTATTGCTATGATGAACGATGCACCAAGCAATTCGAATACCATCGATACGGTGGTTGACGTAGGCAGTCCCAGACTGTTGAAAAGGTCGAGCAGGAACACGTCGCTTATGACAACCGCAAGGAATATGCACATCACCTCACTGAAGTAAAAGTACTGTGGCTGGAAAATTCCGTGTCGGGCAATGTCCATCATACCGCTGCTGAATGCTGCACCGACAAAGACTCCAATCGATGCCACCAGAAGTACGGTTCTTAGTTTGGCTGCTTTGCTGCCGACTGCTGAACTGAGGAAGTTCACGGCGTCGTTGCTCACTCCAACCGTAAGGTCTATTATTGCCAGCATAAACATAAAGGCAATAATTAACAAATAAGAGATTTCCATAAAATAATAGTTAGTTTTATCTTGTATTTTCTGTTTTCAAGTTCTCTCATTGTCCTCCCCGATGCCTGCTGTCCGGACATAAATGCCCGGCCTGTAGATTGATGTTGTTCCCTTTTGCTCAAGTGTCAATAAATCAATCTTTATTCAAGGATACAGCACGTATCAAGGCAATATAGTAAAATCAATCGCGAGCAAAAATAAGAAAACTATTCACAATATCAAATAGGGAAACGGAAAAATCTTATAAACACTGTTAAAAAGCCCTTTTCTGCACATAGCCGTACTGGATGCACGAAAGCAATGATGTGCACGCAAAACCATACTTGTGTGCACATCATTGCAATGGATTTCTTCTTTCTTGTGTCAATGCGGCAACGTCAGAAGTTGTATCGTGCCGACAGGTTTATTCTATTGGCGTTGTATGTGTGCTCGTCGAAGTCGAGTCGCCAGCCGTGCAGATATTCAATGCCAAGCTGCATATTCTGGCTTATATTGGCAAACATATTCACAGCCACGTACTGTCCGCGCTTGTACATATCGGGGTTGGCACCGGCAAAACCCTTGCGCGAGCGTATGTTGCTCTGGCTGTAGACGGCACCTACGAACATACTCTTGTTTATGTTGTACTGCATACTTGCGAACCAGACATCGGTGAGGAGCATCATCATCGCTCCATCTTTCTCGGGTACGGGGACAACGTCCATACCCACATTGGAGACATCGTTAATGAGCGAGCCGATTCCTTCTCCCACCGTATATTGTCCGCTGATGTGGAAATCGCCCATAGTGAGCAGGGTGCTTGCCTGTGCTCCCCACGCTATCTTCTGTCTCTGAGCGCCGTTCACAAGGTTGCGGTACGATACGTCGCGCATAATACCTCCCACGCGCACGTGTGTGTTTTTGTCTATCTGGTATTTGAAATAGATGGGGATGTTGGGAAAGCGTTGTGCTCCCACGCTTACATACTCATTCCCTGTGGCCTGAATGTCGGGTGACTCAATGGCTATACCCATTGACAGACCCCAGTCAAAACCGTATCTGAGTGCCAGCTGCGTAGCACGGTAGAATGTCATACCGCACGGGCCTGCATTGTCCACAGTAGCTGGGTAGGCCGCAAGGTCCATAAAGCTACCCGTAGAGTATCCGAGTGTCATATATTTTGTTGCCATATATGCGTTGAGCAGGCGCAATGTCTTGCCGTCGCCTCTCCAGTCGCCCGCCGTGTATATGTGAAAATCGCCAAGCAGACGGCTGTGTCCCACAAGTTTAATGAAAAGGGTCGATGTGCTCACGTCCATCTGGTACTGTGTCGATGGACCGTTGCCGCGCTGGATGTGCGAGGGGAGGAAGTCCACATTGTCCACAATCTTGTCAAAGTCGAACTCGCTTCGGGCCATCACATATCCGCCTATGCCAAGCGCCCACTTGCCTTCCCTGTCGGTAAGGATGAACCTGGGGACCTGCGGGTCGCGGAAATATTCTCCCTGCGTAGCGTAAAAAATGTTTATAACCTCGGGAGCGGTGTTTACATTTTCCGTGAAGCTGTACACCGTGACGGGTGCGCCTTGGACTCTTCCCCAACGCTGTGCATTTGCTGGCATCAGAAACAATGTTGCCAGTAGGGACAACATTAGAATTTTAGTTTTCTGTCTCATATTAGAATAATTTTGAGGTTTACCACAAAAGAACACCTGACATACAATTATTGTTTTGCAATTGTTGCAAACAGCATTTTCGATGTTTCCTACTTCTGTTATATGGATGCGCCAGGAACAATCAGAAACTACTTCTGCGGAGTGTTGTGTTGTGGTGTGGTATTCTGGCAAGATGTAAAAAACCGTGTGTAGAATTTGCGTAACCGCTACTTTTTTTTAATTTTGCATTGAAATAATGATATGACGTGGCTATCCTGTTTATGCCTATTGTTTTTTTATTTGAATAAATTTTGACAGATTTGTCTGTGGGCTTGAGGCTGTTGAAAATGAAAGGGCGGTGAGTAGCCATAATAATTTGAATTTATTGAGATATAGAAATTTTCTAAAGATGGAAAATGAAAATTGTATATGCGGCAAGCACGAGGCGCTGGTTACGGCGCCTTATGATATGCACGACAGGATGTGGGGAGTGAGCATTAGTGCTGCCGGTCGTACTTCGGCGTCTTTGCCCTATGATGAGAAGAGTGTAGGCAATAGGATGCCAATGGAGTATTGTCTTGTCTGTATAGCACGAGGTGCAGGATATCTCGACAGTGAGGCATACAACCACAAGAGGGTAGAGGCGGGCAATATAATATTCCTGTTGCCAAAGGATACATATACGCTTACCCCCGATAACGAAGGATGGGAAATCTATTGGGCCGAATTTGGCGGATATTCCATAGACAATATGGTGCGTAACAGCTTTTTTACGGCGCAGAACGGTATTTTTCAGGTAGAAGAACTGCATCACATAACAGATATATTCAAGGAGATTATAAAGATAATGTCCAATGAGCGTCCCGGAAGACAGCAGTATGTCGGCAGTCTTATCCATCTGGTTCTTGGAAAAATGTATTATAGCGCACAGAGCGACAACCAAGAGAACAGTTATATGCTGCGCATAATAAACCAGGCAAAAAGCATAATGAAGGACGAAACGCAGATGCACCTGCCTATAGATATGGTTGCCGACCAGCTTGGCATAAGCTATTCGCTTTTCCGTAGGGAGTTCCGCCGTATATGCGGTATTCCTCCCGGACAGTTCCGCCAGGAGGTAAAGCTGAAGATGGCAAAGGAACTGCTGCACACAACAAACACGAGCATAGCCGACATAGCCAATCATCTGTCGTTCGAGAATTTGGGACAGTTCTCGACATTCTTCAGAAAACGTGTAGGTGTTCCGCCGCTTGAATTCCGTAAGAAAGGAATGTATTCCCAAGCTTTGCAGACCGAAAAGAAGGGACTCAAGTAAAACGGGATGAAATGCTGATTAATTAAAGTTAATATTGTAAAATTCGGCATAATGTCGGGCGTAATATAGCACAACAATTGCTATATTGCGCCCGTTATAATTAAAAAACATTTTAAGTATGAAAAGAGGCTTTTTTTTCACAGTCGTGATTGTGGTGTTGGCAGCCGTAGTTCCTCAAACGCTGCTGGCGCAGGATGGGACACCGTACATCGAGATGCAGTCGAAGGTGGAGCGCGAGGTTGTACCCGATGAACTCAACCTCTCCATTGTAATAAGGGAGAGCGATTATAAAGGTAAAAAAACGTTGCAGGAGATGCAGGATGCAATGATAAAGGTTCTCAAAGCAAACTCGATAGATGTAAACGAGGCCCTGTCTATCGATTTTATGGGAAGTAGCGTAAGCTATAAGGCTTTCTCGAACCGTGTGGTACCACGCACGCAGGCTACATATACCCTTAAATTGGGCGAGGCTGCAGTGATGCAAAAGATAATATATGACCTTGAGGAGAAGGGCATTACAAACATTACTCTTGCATCGACAAAATACACCAAGGATGAACAGCTGAAAATTGAAATGGGTGTCGAGGCTATGAAGAAAGCCCAGGAACAGGCGCGTGCATTTGCCGATGCCGTGGGACAGGATATAGGAAAGGCTATAAACGTAACTTCCTGGATGTCGCACAGTAGCGGCAATAATCCGCGTATTATGTATAAGAGCTCTATGATGCTGGCCAATGATGAGAGCAGCGATGCCGTATCCGCTTCGCCCGAAATATCAATCGGCAAGTTGACCTACACGATAAACGTAACGGTGCGTTTCGAACTAAAGTAGTATTCAAGTAAATATGAGGGTAACCCTTTTCTGCACTAGGGTTACCCTCATACTGTTATTCCAATTCTATTACTGTTATTCCTGCACCGCCGAACTGTACGTGCTCATCGTGGAATGTGCGCACAAAGGGTACTGTACTCAGGTACTGGCGCACAAGAGTACGCAGAATTCCGTTGCCTGTACCGTGCAGCACACGCAACTGGCGAACGCTGCAAACTGTCGCATCGTCCAGAAAATAGCTCACTGCCTGAACTGCCTCATCGCCGCGCATTCCGCGTATATCAATCTCCGACTTGAAGTTGAGTCTCTTGTTGTGCAGGTTCTCCTGTGTCTCGCTGGTGAGGAACGAAACCTTGCGCATCTCCTCCTTAGGAGCCTCGGCTGGCTGTAACCTGTTTAGCGCCACAGTCGACTTTATCGCACCGAAACGCACGATGGCACAGTTGCGGTTCACCGACATTATCTCGCCTACTGCCTGCTGCCCTATGATACGCACGTACATTCCCATCTCGAACTGTACGGGCTCAGGTTTCCTCTCAACAGCTGCAGTAGCCCCGTTATTCTTTCCTGTGCCTTTCTCTCCGCCTTTCTTGCCCTCCTTGCGTCGCTCCTGACGCGCCCTAAGGCGCTCCATCTCCTTGTCTACGCGCGTCTGTTGCTCCCTTTCGGCAAGCTCCTTGAGCTCGCGTCCGAATTGCGCAAGCTCCTCGCGTGCCTTGCGTGTCTTCTCCTTCTCGGCACGAGCCTCAACAATAGAGCGTATGGTGTTCTCTATCCTTGCGTTAGCTTCGCGAAGCAATCTCTCTGCCTCCTCCTTTGCCTCGCGCAGAATCTGACGGCGGCTCTTCTTCAGTTCATCGGTGGAGTCCAATGCTGTTGCCATAAGCTCGTCGAGCTCCTTCTCCTTCTGATGCACAGCGCGCCTCTTCTGCTCCCAGTAGCGCTTGTCGCGCACAATGTCCTGCAAGTACTTGTCGCTCTGTATATATTCGCTTCCCACAATCTCCGAAGCGTCCTTTATAATTTCCTCGGGCAATCCAATCTTGCGCGCAATCTCCACCGCAAACGAACTTCCGGGGTTGCCAATCTGCAACGCGAACAGCGGACGCATCTCGGCACGGTCGTACAGCATCGCACCGTTCACCACGCCCGGAGTAGAATCGGCAAAATGTTTCAGGTTCTGGTAGTGCGTGGTAATTATACCGAATGCCTTCCTTTGGCAGAAGCGCTTGAGTATAGCCTCGGCAATGGCTGCTCCTATGAGCGGCTCCGTTCCGCTGCCGAACTCATCGATAAGAATGAGCGAATGCCCGTTGCAGTTACGCAATGTCTGCTTCATATTCAGCAGGTGGCTCGAGTAGGTACTCAGGTCGTCCTCTATGCTCTGCTCATCGCCTATATCAATGAATATGCCCCTGAAGATACCTGCCCTGCTACGTTCGTGTACAGGAATCAGCAATCCGCACTGCATCATATACTGCAGCAGTCCGGCTGTTTTCAGACATACCGACTTTCCGCCCGCGTTGGGTCCCGAAATGAGCAGTATGCGTTTATCGCCCTCAATCTGTATGTCAAGCGGCGACATCTTGCGTCCGTGACGGCGCAACGACAGCTCCAGCAGCGGGTGTACCGCAGTACCAAAGTCCATAAGTGGCCTATTCTCTATCACAGGCTTTATAGCGCCGAAGCGCTCGGCAAGAGACGCTTTTGCACGTATGAAATCCACCACACCCAAAAAGGCATACGCCTGCAGCAGCTCATCCACGTGCGGGCGCAGCTCATTGCTGAAGTTCGTTAGTATGAGAATCACCTCGCGGCGTTCCTCGGCCTCAAGCTCGCGTATGCGGTTATTGGCCATCACCACCTCGGCTGGCTCAATGAACACCGTCTTTCCGCTCGCCGACTCATCGTGTACAATACCGCCCATCTTGCGTTTGAGGGCAGGTGCGACGGGAATTACCAGTCGGCCGTCGCGCAGTGTGGGCGAAGCGTCTTTCTCTACAAGTCCTTCGGCCTGTGCCCTGCGCAATATGCTGTTGAGTGTGCGTGATATTCCGTTCGATGTACTCACAAGCTCACTCCTTATCCTTGCCAACGTGGGCGATGCGCTGTCCTTTACGTGTCCGAACTTGTCTATAATTGCATCAATCCCGCGGATAATCTGAGGGAAGGCCTCCACCTCGCCCGCACGCTGTCTCAAGCAGGGATAGAGCGACTTCTCCTCATCCTCATCGTTCTTGCGGCGCAACAACGAGAGTATGCGTCCGATGGTGTCGAGCGAGCGTCGCAGGGCAAACAGTTCCTCCTCGCCCATATACATCCCTGGAATGCGTATGCGCATCAGCGGCTCACGCACATCGTAGTAAAAGTCATTCGGGAAGTTCTGTTCCAGGCGCAGGATATTCACAAACTCCTCCACCTCGGTGAGTGCGGTCATTATAGCCCCGTGGTCGGTCATAAAGGACATCTCCTCCACAAGTTCCCTGCCCATCTCGCACAGGCACTGCTCCTTGAGCATAGCGCGTATGGCATCAAATTCTATCTTCTTTTCAAAATTCTGCGGATATATCATATTGTTGACAAGAAAAATACAGCGCGAAGATAACTAAAAAGTAGATGCAAACAATGTGTTTTCTTGAGTGTCATAGTAAATTGTCACATTGTAGAAGCCATATGCTCATTCAAATGAACAAATGACAGGGAAATGTTCTTAAATGTATATATCCGCAAAGAGATAGTATTTACCATTAAAAACAGGAATTATGTCCAATCTTAGAAATTTGCTTTTCCCTTCGGCACCTTCGCAACTTCTTTCATCGGCGTTGCTTCTTACAGCACGTATAGTAATAGGACTTATGTTTATGAGCCACGGAGTAGCCAAATGGGCTGCATTTGAGAATATAGCAATGACATTCCCCGACCCTCTTGGTGTTGGCAGTACAATATCGTTGCTGCTTGTCATTTTTGCCGAAATAATTTGCTCGGTAGGAGTCATTCTTGGCGCAGCCTATCGTCTGTGCCTTGTGCCAATGATATTCACAATGGCAATGGCATTCTTTGTGATACATCTTGGCAATACATTCCACGACAGGGAACTCCCGCTTCTGTATCTTGTGATTTTTGTCCTTATGTTTATTGCCGGGCCTGGATACTTCTCCTTTGACTCAGCATTGCGCCGAATGTATGGACTCCCTGCAAAATGACAACTATATTCAATGTGCTCAATCAAGACCTCAGGCATAGCCTCTTGTGTAGTAAGTTCCGAGGCTGCTAGAACAGTGCATTTATTGTTGTCTACTCAATAAAATGTATATTGCGACCTACTGCATAAAATCTTGGCCGGTGCAACAGAAAGACTCCTGTTGCACCGGCCGGATTGCATCTAACTAACTACCTTAAAATTAATAACTCTAAAAACTCTGTCCTTTAATTGGCTATCAGGGCTATGAGTGCTGCCAGGCCAATTACTGCAGTTGCAGCTTCGGCTACACCGTTGCAGTGGTGGTGAACAACATTGTCGTGGTGATGTACTACAACCGGTTTGTTGTGGTGTACAACAACGGGCTTGTTGTGATGGTGGTGTTCAACAACTACAACATTGGGCTTGTGGCCTTTGTTGTTCTTGTTGGCGGCATTATTGCCTTTCTTGTTGAAGTCCTTTTTCTTGTCAGCCTTTTTGTCGGCTTTCTTGTAATTTTTCTTGTTCTCTTTCTTGTCATTCTTTTTCTGCACCATCTCCTGGCGACCTTTCTCACCTCTGTTTGCATTCTGTGCCGATACTTGAGCAGGCATAATAAAGCCGATAACCATTATTCCGACAATCATCAATCTCTTTGCCGCGCTCCAAAATTCTCTCTTCTCTGCTTTCTTTACCAAATTTTTCATAGTCGTAATTTTTTTGGTTGAACTTTCTTTTATTTTTTCTCTCCAACAAACTCTGGGAAGTGTCCCGTTGTCTGTTTCTTCTGTCGCAAAGATAGAGGCATAAAAATCCCCCTGCAACGTTAATTTCCTAATCGTCGCAGGGGGTATTCCTAAAGTGTGTAGGAAATCTCCTCCTTTGGAAGGTTATCCTTTTATTGTCAATGAGTCATTACGGCGCTTATAGCTTGCTGCCCTTGAAATACGAGCCTATGGAGAGTAGCCAGGCCACGACGATGCACACCGCCATACCAATTGCTCCAAAAAGCAGGAAGTTGGCATTTGAGCATTCGCTCAGCCAGAATACTACCGCTTCGCCTGCGACGAAACCGGTGAGTGCTGCGTATCCTTTGACCCGCTTCATAAATACAGCTATGAAGAACAGTCCGCCCAAACCGCTGGTGAGCAATCCAAGAATCTCGTTGAAGAAGTCGAGGAACGACTGTATGTCCCAGGTTGCCATAAGCAGTGCAAGCGCAAGTCCCACCATACCGCTTGCTACCGATGCCCAACGGGCTATGCCGACGAGCTGCAAGTCGGTGGTTGCAGGGCGGAAACGCTTCCAGAAGTCAATTGAGAATGCTGTCGCCACGCTGTTGATGTTGCTTGAGATTGTACTCATTGTAGCAGCAAAGATTGCGGCAATGAGTACACCGGCAACACCGGCCGGCATCTCGCTCATCATAAAGAATGGGAAGATGGCGTCGGACTGTCCCATTGTGATGTCAAGCCCGGCAGGGTGTGTCTTGTAGAATGTGTAGAGGCCTGTACCAATCATATAAAAGGCTACGGAGACGAACACGCTCATCAAACCGTTTACCAGGATTCCGCGTCCGGCCGATTTCTCGTCGGGTGTGGTGAGATAACGCTGTATGACGGTCTGGTCCGATGTGTAGGAGATGAGGTTGTTGGCGAGGCCTCCGAGTATGATTACCCACCAGGTGGCCTGTGACCAGGAATTGCTCCAGTCGAACAGCCGCAGCTTGTCATTCTCCAATGCAATGTCTATGCAGCCGCCAATTCCGCCTTCGGTGCCCATTGCCAGGTACACTACGGCAAAGATGGCTCCAAAGACAAGTATCAGGCCCTGTACCACATCGCCCCATATAACGGCCTCTACACCGCCCATAGTGCAATAGACAATTGTCACCAGTCCCATCAGTACGATGCACAGGTAGATGTCTATTCCCGTTACGGCTGTGAGTGCCAGCGATGGAAGGTACAGCACGATGGCCATACGCACAATCATAAAGATACAGAAGAGTGTCGAGGCCAGCATACGTGTAAAGAGATTGAAACGTTTTTCAAGAATCTCGTATGCACTGGTTACGTTGAGTTTGCGGAAGTAGGGGAGGTAGTACCTTATGACAGGGAAACTCACAAGCAGAATCATCCACAGCATAGGGTAGTAGGTCCAGTTGGTTGTATAGGCTTTTGCCGGAATGGTCATATAGGTGATGGCCGAGAGCATTGTGGCATAGATGCTGATGCCGGCTGCCCACCAGGGGATACGTCCGCCGCCTTTGAAGAAGTCGTCGGCACCATTCTCCTTGCGCATAAAGTAGAAGCCCATACCAAGCATTCCGATAAGGTAAAGGGCAAGGACGGTCCAGTTGAGCCAGCCGAAGTCCTTTTCGTTGCTCACTTCGATGTGTGTAACGTCGGCACTGCGCACTCCGGGCATCAGCTCGCCACCGCTATAACTCCACCCCTTGCCGCCTATCTGTGGGGTGAGGCAGGCGCCTGCACGCGCCAGCAGACTGTCTCCGGGCAATGTGCCCCAGGAATCGGTTATGGTGTGGTATATTAGTACATTCTCGCGGAATTTGTACCATTGGGGTGCGTGACGCAGGTACAGGCTGTCCTGCCGGCCTTCGATGGCGCTGAGGAAAATATCGTGGTCGACACCGCCAAAGAACAGCACGTGGCTGTATCCCGTCGGGCTACAGGTGCTTCCTACGATGGCCTGTATGTGCTGTGTGCGTGCTCCATCGGTGGTCTCTTCGCTCCAAACCAATGCCGGTGCGGTGCGTTTCCATTGTGTTGCACCGCTTTTCTTCAGTTCGGCAATGGTCATATACACACCGTCAGTGTGCACTGCGGCAGCCATTGTTCCTGTCTTTGGCTGGTATCCGCCAAAGACAAAGAGTGCATAGCCTGCAGCTGTGTTCTGTACGGTAACGCAAGGTTGCAGACGGCACTCGTCGGGTAAGGTTGCTGCAACGCTCCACGTGTTACTGCTGCTTTTACCTTTCGCTTTTCCGCCCGGAAATGCCAATGCATATACATTCTTGTTGGGAGTTCCGTTGCTTTGTCCTCCGGCAACCCAGATGGTGCCGTCGTGGTAGGTGGCAGCAAAGTTGTCTATACCCACAGGCAAAGGGGTTATTGGGGTGGACGTGCCGTCGGAGGCATCGATGAACAGGCATTCGCTGATTGATGATGCGGAGTCCATTCCGCCAAGATATACGGCTCCGCCGGGCACTTGTATGCTGGCACCATAGGCGCGTGGGTAGTATACTTTCTGTCCGCCATCGGCGCAAGGCACATTGGGGAAATTGCATCCTCCATAGGTCGCAAGCCCGTCATTGGTCCAGGCTGCATAGTGCCCCGATACGGCTTTGTCAAGCGGCTGCGCCTGTGACACGGAAATCCGGTTCTGTGCTATGCCTAGCATAGAACACAGTAGAAGGAGTGATAGTATGATGTTCTTTTTCATAAAGTGTTAAAGACCACCTCGCGCTCCATATGCAAAACAGGGGGGTGGAGGTGGTCTGTTTTTTGTTGTTTATAACTAATAGCAGTCATTTGTTTTTGACTGGCTCTTTTATTTAGGAGATGATATGGCAGTTGACCCGTAACTCATTTTTTTCGTGAATTTGTCACCCTGAGAGAGCAAAGAGACAGAATGGTCTCAAAATAACGTTGTTTTAGAGATACTTCGCTTTCGCTCAGTATGACAGCAACCCTGGGTCAACATCTATATTGGCTCTTTTATTTTTCTTTTGTGAGTATGTTACATAGTTCGAATGACTTTATCATCATTCTTGGAATGTGGAAGGGACCTTTGAATATGTTGCCCTTTGCAGGCTGTGCCACTGTGCCGTCGCGGTGCAGGTAGCCGTACCACTCGCCCATCTCCTCGTCGGGGAAGTGCGCGTATGTCCACTCGCTTATCTGCTTGTGCCAGATGAGGTACTTGTCGTCGCCCGTTGCCTCGTAGGCATAGAGCGTGGCAATGATGGCTTCGGTCTGCGGCCACCAGAATTTCATATCCTGTGAGTAGTCCTGAGGTGGCAGGTTACGGCAGTCGCGGAAGTTGATGATGCCTCCGTACTGCTTGTCCCATCCCCATTCCCACGACCAGTCGAGAATCTGTAGGGCCTGTGCGGTAATATCCTTGTCCCAGCCGCGGTGCTTCGCCTCCTTGAGCAGGAACCACGCTGTCTCTATGCAGTGTCCGGGGTTTATCAGGCGTCCGTTTATTGTGTCTATGAACTCGCCGTCGGGGCCCACCATCTCGAGCAGGGCGTTGAACTCGGGCTTCATAAAGTCCTTGAGCGATGCGATGGACTCGTCAATCTGCTGGTCGAGCACGGGGTCGCTTATTACGTTGCGTATGCGCGATGCGGTGTTTATGAGTATCATCACAAGCGAGTGTCCCTTTGCCTGCAGTGTGTCGAGGTATTTGGGCTCCATATATCCGGGTGTTGCCACAAAGTGACGTATGTCCTTGAACAGCTTGAGTGCCTTCTGTGCATAGCTCTCGTCGCCCGATGCCTTTGCATACTCGGCCATTGCTATTGCAGCGAAACTCTCCGAGAATACATAGCGTCTCTTGCGCAGGGGAGTACCGTCGGCCTTCACCTCGAAGTACATTCTGCCGTCCTTGTCGAAGCAGTGTGCCTCGATGAAGTCTATTGTGCTCTTAGCTGCTGCCAGCCACTCGGGGTTTTTCTCTATCGTGTTGTATGCGAAGCTGCACACAAAGGCAAAGCGTCCCTGGAACCACACCGATTTTGTGCTGTCTATGAGTGAGCCGTCGCGGTCGAGGCAGGTGTAGACACCGCCGTTCACACGGTCAAGGCCGTTCTTTAGCCAAAAGGGCATAATGTTCTCTGTAAGGTCTTTACGGTATTTCTCGCCCCATTCGGCGATATATTTTTTCCAATCCATAGTCTGTTTGTTGTTAACTGTGATTCATTTTAGTGCAGTGAAAAATCTCAAAGACGTTATTTCGAGATCCTTCTGTCGCTACGCTCTGTCAGGATGACATATACGCGGTTTGTCATTTTGAACGCAGTGAAAAATCTTAAATCCTATGTCTAAACTCCCCCGTTGAGACTCTCAACGGGGAATAATGCTGTTGTTTAGAATTTGTTGCAACGCTCAAAGAAGTTGATAGCCTCGAGCTCCTTGCGCATTGCTGCCTCCTCCTCGTCGGTCATATTCTGGAAGGGGGTGCGGTTCTTGCCAAGGTCAAGGCCGATAAGCTTCATAATTCTCTTTCCGCCCACGATATTGCCGCGGTAGTGGCAGATGACATTGATTACATCCTGTGAGAAGTTCTGCAGTTCGCGTGCCTTCTCAAGGTCGCCTGCGTTCCAGGCATCGATGATGCCCACAAGGTTGCAGCCGTTGTAGTTGGTCGTTCCGCCAATGCCGCCCTGAGCGCCGCCCATTGCGAGGCAGGGGAGGATTGTCTCGTCCTGTCCGTGGAGCATATCGAACTTGCCGTTCTTGTACAGGCGGCACTGGTTATACTCGTACATACTCTCGAATGTGTACTTTATGCCCGCAAAATTGGGAATGCGGCCGTCTACCGCCTGAAGGAAGCTCACCATAGAGAGGTAGGCACCGTTGAATGCAGGAATATGGTAGAAGTAGACGGGCAGCTCGGGAGCAGCCGATGCAATCTCCTCGCAGTACTTCACAAGCTCCTCCACACGGCCCACTTTGGGGAAGGGAGGTGCCATTGCGCCTATACCGAATACCCCGAGCTTCTGTGCGTGCTCGGCCATACGGCGGCTCGATTTTACGCAGGTGCTGCCCACGTGCACAATAATCTTGAAGCCCTCGGGAGCGGCTGCCACCCACGCCTCGGTGAGTTTCATTCGCTCCTCCTCGGTGAGCATATAGCCCTCGCCCGACGAGCCGTTGATGAACACTCCTTTAAGGCCGTTCTTTGCCAACATCTGTGCGTATGCGGGGATAGGCTCATAGTTTACTTCGCCATTCTCGTAGAAGGGTGTGAAAGGCGCATTGATAAGTCCGATAATCTTTTCCATAATTTCGGTTTTTTATAGTTTTTTCAATTGTAGTCTGTATATCGTGCAAAAAAAACTAAAATTATCGAAAGGAGCAAATTTGCGGTTCTATTTTAGATGTTATAATTATATAAAAAATCTTCCGGACCAGCCTGTCCGGAAGATTTTAAGTGTTATTGATATTCTGCTTTTAGATGAATATATACTTAAGGATAAACAGCGTCGCAAGGATGTACATTGCAGGGGTGATGCGGTTGAACTTCATACACACCATATTAAGAAGCACGTAGCTTATCATACCCATAAGGATGCCGTCCGAAATAGAGTATACGAAAGGCATCATAATGATGGTGATGAACGCGGGGATAGACTCCGTGTATTCGTCAAAAGGAATGTTCTTGATGGGGCTCATCATAAACAGTCCGACGATAATCAATACGGGAGCTGTCGCTGCTGCGGGAATGGCAAGGAACAGGGGCGAGAAGAAGAGCGAGATTACGAAGCATACTGCCACTGCAAATGCTGTGAGTCCCGAGCGTCCGCCCTGGGCAACGCCCGATGCGCTCTCCACGTATGTGGTGGTGGTAGATGTACCCAGGCAAGCGCCCACTGTGGTAGCAAGCGAGTCGGCCATAAATGCCTCCTTTACACGGGGGATCTTGCCGTCCTTGTCAATCATATTGGCCTTTGTACATACACCAACGAGTGTTCCTATTGTGTCGAACATATCGATGAACATAAATGTGAACACAATTACAAGCATATCGAGAGTGAAGATGTTGTCCCACTCGAATTGGCAGAAGATGTCCGATACTGAATGGGGTGCCGATACGATACCGTTGAACTCGGTTATTCCCATAGGGATACCTATGATTGCGGTGATGAGGATACCTATGAGCAGGCCTCCGTGTACATTCTTTACAACAAGGATACCGGTTATCAAAAGACCGATGAGGCCAAGCAATGGGCTTCCCGAGGTGATTTCGCCCAGCGATACGAGTGTAGCGTCGTTGTTAACCACGATGCCTGCATTCTGCAAGCCGATGAGGGCGATGAAGAGTCCGATACCTGCTCCGATTGCATTCTTGAGCGAGGTGGGGATAGCATTCACGATAGCCTCGCGCAGGTTGGTGAGCGTGAGGATTATGAATATGATACCCTCGATGAATACGGCTGTAAGGGCAAATTGCCAAGAGTAGCCCATACCCATACATACGGTATAGACAAAGAAGGCATTGAGGCCCATTCCCGGAGCAAGTCCAAAAGGCAATTTTCCTATGAATGCCATTGCAAGCGTACCTACGATTGCCGCCAATGCAGTAGCTGTAAATACCGCACCTGCTGTCATACCCTCCAGCTGGCTGAACATTGCGGGGTTGACTGCCAGAATGTATGACATTGTGAGGAAGGTGGTCAAGCCTGCCAATAGCTCTGTACGTACAGTTGTTGTCTTGGGGTCGAACCCGAATAATTGCTTTAATATGGTTGTCGTTTGCTTATTGCGGACTATTGTTGACATTGTGGGGTCGGGCTTAGATAATTTATTAAACATAGTTGTTGTTTGTTGGTTGTGTGTGCTTTATGAATTAGTTGAATGTCCATTTTGCTGCCAATGTGGGAATTGCGTAGAATCCCTTG
Organism: Bacteroidaceae bacterium; assembly: GCA_017546635.1. Taxonomy (GTDB): domain Bacteria; phylum Bacteroidota; class Bacteroidia; order Bacteroidales; family Bacteroidaceae; genus HGM04593. The sequence goes on from JAFYSC010000045.1 coordinate 20,478, forward strand.
TCGACAAAGTTGTTCGAGAACTCCACCTCGGTACCAATGCTCAGGTTGATTTTGTCCCATCCTTCCATCTTGTTCAGGTTGAGCCATAGCTGCTGCTCCGAAAGGAAGATGTACTCTGTATCCTGCCAAGCACGGTGCTCGCGCCAGAAATCAGCGAATCCCGAATATGTACCCCATCCCTGTGCAAAGTTGATGCCCCAGACACCGGTAATCTGGAAGTTGTGCTCACATTTCTCGCCCTTTGTATTAAGGGTGTTGGGGATATACTTGTACATCATAGAGAGCGACCAGGTCTTGCTGAAGTCGGCTGAGTGTCCCGAGTATGTTCCTCCGAGCAGCCACGAGTCGTTGAACGAGCCGGCTGTGCTGTTCATACCTCCGTCGTACTCTACGTGCACCGAGAGCCAATTCCATTTGCTCTGCTGCCAGAAACACAATTCGCGTGAAATTTCCCAGTAAGCACCCTTTACGCCGGTAGAGTAGTCCATATCCACAAAAAAGAATGTGCTACCGTAAGAGTCGGGGCGGAACATCTCGACGGTTGTCGTCAATGTGGGGCGGCCGAGGCTCTGTTCTGTCTTGTCGAGCTCGCTGTAGAGTGAGCGGCCAAAATCGTAGTGGAACTGGATGTTCTGTGCCATTGCCGTAAGATTGAAGGCAATAAGGGCTGCAATTAGTAATAGCTTTTTCATATTGTTTTGGTTTTGTGTTGTGTATTCTTTATCTGGTGTCCCTCTGTCAAGGAGTACAAAAAAACATTACGGGGCTGATGGGCGCCTCCTGATTAGTATTCTTATTTTGGTAATAATATAGATGTTGACCCGCAGCTCACTTTCTTCGCGGACTTGTCATCCTGAACGGAAGTGAAGGATCTCAAAATCACGTAAAAAAGAGATACATTGCTTTGCTCAGTATGACAAATGATATTTGGGTCAACTGCTATATTGTTGCTCTCCTTTTGGCTGTTTGTTCTTGCTAATACTTTGCAAATATATGATTTTGCTTTTAATGATTGTTCACTTTTCTACGTTAAATTAACCGTTCCCCATTCATTAGCACAATAAATGGGGAACAAAAGAGGTATAATATGGGATTATTTAAGGAAATAGTCGACGGTTGTTACCACGCGTATCTTTTTGATTTGCGGAGTGTTGGGGTCGCTGCTTATGGTGAATTGTCCCTGACGCGCCTGCCTTATGCCGCCGAGCTTGCTCTTTGAGTCGTCGGCAAATTTCTGTGCCACGGCGCGTGCGTTGCTTGTTGCCTCCTGCACCATCTGTGGCTTTAGGTCGTTGAGCAGGGTAAACTCGTACTGTGTCTGGTAACGGTAGTCCTCGCCAATCGCAATGCCTTGCTTCATAAGCTCCGCCTGGCTGTTCATCAGTTGCATAACCTTGTCGACCTGCGGCGATACTACGGTTATTACCGACTCCACGCGGTAGCGGTATTTGAGATTCTCGGGGGTGTACGACTGTGCCTCGCGGTCGGTAACGGTGGGAGCCGAAAGTATTATCTCCTTATCGGTTATGCCGTTCTTCTGCAAGAATGCTATTATGGTATTCTTGTTCTTCTCCACGGTGTTGTACAGTTCTTCGAGGTTGTTGCCCACGCTGTTGTATGGCAGTGGCCACACAATCTTATTGGCCTGTACCTCCTGCTCGGCAAGACCTTTCACTGTAACATAGCGGTCCTTGTCGGCCATTTTCTCAATTCCGCTGCCAATGTAGTACCCCAGCGCAATGAGTCCTGCCATTATAAAAATGCCTGCTCCTGTAAATCCCGACAGGCTGAATTCTATTCTTTTCATAATGTTGAGCTTGTTATGACATATAAACAACAATGTTCCGGCAAATTATATCGGAATTCTGTAACTTGTCTCTCCTGCATTCTTTGTTTTGGAGTGTTACTCCGATACAATGTGGCTGTAGACTCTTGCGGTATCTATGCTATAGGGCTTGTCTTTCTTTATGCTCTTGTCGAGCAGTTTCTTGCCTTTGTCGAATCCTTCGGTAGCGGCTTTTCCCTCCTGCTGCGAGGTTGAACTTGTAGCGCAGGCTGCCATTGCGAACAGCAGTATCAATGCCATCAGCGTTGTTGAGAGTGTTGATA
>JAFYSC010000008.1 GCA_017546635.1 Bacteroidaceae bacterium
ACCTTCAAAGCCCTTTCCGTGACGAGCCTCATCCTTGGCCATTTCGTGTACAGTATCGTGGATTGCATCGAGATTGAGTTCCTTTGCACGCTTAGCGATTCTGTATTTGTCTGAACAAGCACCAGACTCTGCGTTCATACGCTTGTCAAGGTTTGTCTTTGTATCCCAAACAACATCGCCCAAGAGCTCTGCAAATTTCGCAGCGTGCTCAGCCTCTTCCCAAGCGTAGCGCTTGAAAGCCTCTGCAACTTCGGGATAGCCCTCGCGGTCGGCCTGACGGCTCATTGCAAGATACATACCTACCTCGGTACATTCGCCGATAAAGTGTGCATTGAGGTCCTTTATCATCTCATCGTCACAGCCTTTGGCAACACCAATCACGTGCTCCTGAACAAACTCCAACTTACCTTCTGTTACCTCGTTGAACTTCTCTGAAGGAACTTTACACATAGGGCATCTTTCGGGAGCTGAATCACCATCGTGTACATAACCGCAAACTGAACAAATAAATCTTTTCATAGTAGTAATTTTTAGAATGTTATCAATTAATTATTTTATTATTTCTTCTTTTTAGTTTTTACAACTTTTACATTTTGGGCAGAGACCTTTCAAATAGAGCTGTGCTTCGGTAATTGCAAAGCCATCTGAACCCTCAAACCAATTACTGTAATCACTTTTCACCGCAAGGTCGTGAATTGCTCCGCAACTGCTGCATCTGAAGTGGGCGTGCAACGAGGTATCTCCATCGTAGTGCAAGAAGCCGTCGTCGATGTTCAGCGTCAGTATCAATCCTGCATCGGTATAAAGCTTTAGAGTATTGTATACCGTTGTCAGCGACAGCGAACCGAGTTCTTCGCGCAACGCCTCGTAGACAACCTCGGCTGTAGGGTGCGCCTTGCTCATACGTACAAATTCGTATATCGCAAGCCTCTGCACCGACAGGCGTATCCCGGCATTCTGCAATTCGTTTTTAAGTTCGGCGCGTGTCAGCTTTTTCATATTCGTTTTATTTTTGTAATCGTTTCATTTTTATTTTCACTGCAAATATATAGTCATTATTTTAATCGTGCAAATATTTTGCAATATTTTTTTCAAAAAAAATCAAATTTCTTCGAAATCCCCCTCACAAACAGGGGAAACAGGGATAAAATAGTCCTTTTAGAAGAGATAAAGCATAAACTTTATTATGATTTTGCAGTAAAACATCTATATTTGCAACGATGTAACAACTATATTTTACACCTGATATATATATAATATGGAATACGGATTTGCAAGAGTTGCATCGGCAATACCATCGGTAAGAGTTGCCGACTGCCGGTACAATGTAGACAATATGCTACCTATTATAGAAGAGGCAGCCAAGAACAATGTCGAGATTCTAACATTCCCCGAACTTGGAATAACTTCGTACAGCTGTGCCGACCTCTTCCAGCAGCAGCTATTGCTGAAAGAGGCAGAGACAGGACTTGAACGACTGCTCAAGGCAACCAAAGATATTGAGACAATAGTAATAGTGGGAATGCCTGTACCCTACTCGGGCACGCTACTGAACTGCGCAATTGTACTCTATAGCGGAAGGATACAAGGCATAGTGCCGAAAAGTTACCTTCCGGGATACAGCGAATTCAACGAAGAGCGCTGGTTCACATCGGGAAAAGAGATACCCGAGGGAGCCAGAGTTACCTTATGCGGGCAGGAGGCCGAGATAAGACGTATGCAACTGTTCAAGACTGCAAGCTGTACATTCGGAATAGAGATTTGCGAGGACATATGGGGTCCCAACCCTCCCAGCATACAACTAGCCCTGCAAGGTGCAGAGATTCTGTTCAACCTCTCGGCAAGCAACGAGCTTGCCGGCAAACACGAGAGCCTCGTACAGATGTGCTGCCAACACAGCACACGCTGCCTGTCGGGCTACGTATATTCGAGTTGCGGATTCGGAGAATCGTCGAGTGACCTTGTATTTGCGGGAAACGCCATCATCATAGAAAATGGAAAAATCCTGAAGAAGAGCAAGAGGTTCTGTCTTGAGAGCCAGCTCGAAATTTCCGAGATAGATGTTGAGCACCTGCGCCACCAGCGTATGACAAACACCACCTTCTCGGCATCACGCAACGAGTTCCTTACAAAAGAGGTTACAATAACAGTAATTCCGCAAAAGGCCGACGGCACAAGCAACATCACACGCAAATTCTCGCCCAGTCCATTTATGCCCCTACCGTCGCAGATGGACTGCCGCTGCGAGGAGATTTTCTCCATTCAGACTGCAGGCCTTGCAAAGAGAATTATGCATACAGGCGCAAAGAGCTGCGTGCTCGGCGTATCGGGCGGACTCGACTCTACCCTTGCGCTGCTTGTAGCGGTACACTCGTTCGACCTATTGAAGAAAGAACGCAACGGTATAATAGGTGTAACTATGCCTGGATTCGGTACAACAGGACGCACATACAACAACGCACTTACGCTGATGCAGGCGCTGGGAATAACACAGCGCGAAGTATCGGTAAAGGATGCCTGCATACAGCACTTCAAGGACATAGGCCACGACATCAACCTGCACGACGTTACATACGAGAACTCACAGGCACGCGAGCGCACACAGATTCTGATGGACATATCGAACCAGACAAACGGCTTTGTACTCGGCACAGGTGACCTCTCGGAGCTTGCACTGGGCTGGGCAACATACAACGGCGACCATATGAGTATGTACGGAGTGAACGCATCGGTTCCCAAGACTCTCGTTCAGCACCTTGTACGCTGGTACGCAAACAACCTTGCCGACGAGCAGACACGTGCGACACTGCTCGACATTCTGGATACGCCTATCTCGCCCGAGCTTATTCCCGCACACGACAACGGCGAGATAAAGCAGAAGACCGAAGACCTTGTGGGCCCCTATGAGCTTCACGACTTTTTCCTGTTCCATTTTATGAACAACGGCTACACACCCAAGAAGCTCTATTTCATAGCGCGCAATGCCTTTGAGGGAATATACGACGACGAGACAATAAAGAAATGGCTAACCATATTCATCCGTCGTTTCTTCACACAACAGTTCAAGCGCTCCTGTATGCCGGACGGACCAAAGGTGTGCAGCTGCAGCCTGAGTCCGCGCGGCGACTGGCGTATGCCCTCGGATGCAAGCTACAACCTGTGGATTGCAGAGTGCGAAAGCCTGTAACGGCATAAAAGATACTAGACCTTCTTTCTGTTGACCAACAGAAGAAAAAATACATTTGCGACAAAATGACACTTTGTAATGTCATTTTGTCGCAAAAACTTATATGGCGCGGATTTTGTTTTTGTACAAGTAGGAACAACGGTTTCAATATAAGAAAAACTTAAGCAACAATATAGCAGTTGACCCAAATATCATTTGTCATTTTTCGGGCAAGCCCTCAACAACACGTCTGAGCAAAGCGAACCAACGGTCTCCGCCCGAATGGGCTAAAGGCAATGTATCACTTTTTTACGTGATTTTGAGATCCTTCACTTCCGTTCAGGATGACAAGTCCGCGAAGAAAGTGAGCTGCGGGTCAACATCTATATTATTACCAAAACTTATTTTAGAAATCCAAACAAATTATAACCTAAAAAAACAGGAAAAATGAACTTCAACAAATTCACAATCAAAGCGCAAGAAGCAATTCAGGAAGCAGCCAACCGCGCACAGGCGCTCGGCCAGCAAGCCATAGAGCCCATACATATATTGGGAGGCATTCTGCGCACCGAAGAGCGCATAACATCGTTCCTGTTACAGAAAACAGGAGCAAGTATACAACAGATAACGGCAGAGATTGCACACGAAGAGCAACGCCTGCCGAAAGTGTCGGGCGGCGAGCCGTATCTGAGCCGTCAGAGTAACGAGGTACTCACAAAAGCCACAGACATTGCCCGCACGATGGGCGACGAGTATGTATCCATCGAGCCGTTGCTCCTTGCCCTGCTCAAAGTGGGCAGCAGCGCCTCTACCCTACTGAAAAACGCGGGCGTGGAGGAGAAAGCGCTCACCGAGGCCATAGCACAGCTGCGCAAGGGAAACAACGTAAAATCGCAGTCGGCCGAGGAGAGCTACCAGGCACTCGAAAAATATGCAATAAACCTTAACGATGCAGCACGCAGCGGCAAGCTCGACCCCGTCATTGGACGCGACGACGAGATACGCCGCATATTGCAGATACTCAGTCGCCGCACAAAGAACAACCCCATACTCATAGGCGAGCCGGGAACTGGAAAGACAGCCATTGTGGAGGGGCTCGCCCACCGCATAATACGTGGCGACGTACCCGAGAACCTGCGCGACAAGCAGATATATTCACTGGATATGGGCGCACTTGTAGCCGGCGCAAAGTACAAGGGAGAATTTGAGGAACGACTGAAAGCCGTAATAAACGAGGTACTGCAGTCCGACGGGAACATCATACTTTTCATCGACGAGATACACACCCTTGTGGGTGCAGGAAAAGGCGAGGGAGCTATGGATGCCGCAAATATCCTCAAGCCGGCCCTTGCACGAGGCGAACTGCGCTCGATAGGAGCAACAACCCTCGACGAGTATCAGAAATACTTCGAGAAGGACAAGGCGCTTGAGCGCCGCTTCCAGAGTGTCCTTGTGGAGGAGCCCGACACAATGAGCACCGTATCCATTCTGCGCGGATTGAAGGAACGCTACGAGAACCATCACAAAGTGCGCATACAGGACGACGCCATACTGGCAGCCGTAAGCCTGAGTGACCGCTACATAACCGAGCGTTTCCTCCCCGACAAGGCAATAGACCTCATAGACGAGGCAGCAGCCAAGCTGCGTATGGAGCGCGACTCTCTGCCCGAGGAACTGGACGAGATATCGCGCCACATAAAGCAGCTCGAAATTGAACGCGAGGCAATAAAGCGCGAGAAGGACGAGGCAAAGCTCGAGCACCTGAACCGCGAGATAACAATGCTCAAGGAGCAGGAGAAAAGCCTGCGCGCACAGTGGCAGCACGAGAAAGAGATTGTCGACCGCATACAGAATGCCAAGCAGCAGATTGAGCAGATGAAATTCGAGGCCGAAAAGGCCGAACGCGACGGCGACTACGGCCGCGTCGCAGAGATACGTTACGGAAAGATAAAGGCACTCAACGACGAGATAGCCTCACTGAGCAACGACCTGCACCAGGCGCAAGGCGGCAGCGCAATGATAAAAGAAGAGGTGACAGCCGAGGATATTGCCGACGTGGTATCGCGCTGGACAGGAATCCCCGTGAGCAGGATGCTGCAGAGCGAACGCGAGAAACTGCTAAACCTGGAGGAGGAGTTGCACAAGCGCGTCATAGGACAAGAAGAGGCTATAACAGCAGTGAGCGACGCAGTACGACGCAGCCGCGCAGGCCTGCAGGACCCCAAACGCCCCATTGGCTCATTCATTTTCCTGGGAACGACAGGTGTAGGAAAGACAGAGCTTGCAAAGGCTCTTGCCGCCTATCTGTTCAACGACGAGACACTTATGACACGTATAGATATGAGCGAGTACCAGGAGAAATTCTCGGTATCGCGCCTCATCGGTGCCCCTCCGGGATATGTAGGCTACGACGAGGGCGGACAGCTCACCGAAGCAGTAAGACGCAAGCCCTACTCCGTCGTACTCTTCGACGAGATTGAGAAAGCGCACCCCGACGTGTTCAACATCCTATTGCAGGTACTTGACGACGGTAGGCTCACGGACGGCCAGGGGCGCGTGGTCAACTTCAAGAACGCCAT
>JAFYSC010000046.1 GCA_017546635.1 Bacteroidaceae bacterium
AAAGTAAACTGCGCAGCCTGTCTCCGGCTGCTTTCTGCAATCCAGAACTCATCAAGTTCATTCCGTACAGGAACATTCCCAATGCTCCCAATAATGTAAATAGTTGTAGCATATTCTTTGTTTAGAAATTTATCAGGTGCAAAGGAACCGTTTTATTGTTTCATAAATATTACAGAAAATATTACATTTTCATTAAATGTTGCAGCAGGTGGTTTTTCGTACACTATTTATCATTAAGTTTGCAGGCGGAAAAAGAAAAGCAGCTACATTATAAATATTATTTCAAGATGGTTACCGGACGTATATTGATTGTGGACGACGAGGAGACGCTGTGCGATGTGCTTAAGCTGAACTTGGAGAATGAGGGTTACGATGTGGACGTTGCCTTCAGTGCCGAGCAGGCACTGCAGCTCGACCTTAAAGGCTATTCGCTCATTCTGCTCGATATTATGATGGGTGAGATAAGCGGAATAAAGATGGCAAAAATACTGAAAGCCGATGTGACGACTGCCGACATTCCCATTATATTCTGCACGGCACGCGACAGCGAAGATGATATGGTTATGGGACTTAACCTTGGTGCCGATGATTATATAATGAAGCCTTACACGGTGCGCAATGTCATAGCACGTGTAAAGAGCGTGTTGCGCCGTACATCGGGCGCAAAGACACAGAGCCCGTCGGCGAGCAGGCCGAATGTCCTGCAGGTAGAGGGACTGCAGCTCGATTTGGAGTTCAAGCGCTGCCTTGTTGACGGGGTAGAGACCAAACTCGCCAAGAAGGAGTTCGAGCTGCTTGCCTATCTCATTTCGCATCGTGGCAAGATTCTGTCGCGTGAGCAGATACTGAGCCGTGTGTGGAGCGACGAGGTTGTGGTGCTCGACCGCACAATCGACGTGAATATCACTCGCCTGCGTTCCAAGATTGGAACTTATGGTTCATATATAGTAACACGTTCGGGATTCGGTTATGGCTTTCGCGATTAAACTCTCTTATCACAGGCGTCTCTTCCTGATGCTGCTTGCATTCTCCTGGACTATAATATTGTCTTTTATAGGTTTCCAGTACCACAGGGAAAAACAATACAAGTCCGAGTTCCTGAATGCGCGTCTCCAACTGTACAACACCATTCTGCTCAAGACCATTGAGAACGGACATTCGTGCGAGGAATATGTAAGAAGCAATGAACAGCCTTTCGAGGAGCTGCGCATCTCGGTAATCGGCACCTCGGGCAAAGTTGTGTATGACAATATGCTTCCGCTCGACTCGCTCGACAATCACAGTATGCGTCCCGAGGTTGTGGGTGCTCTGAAGAAAGGTGCAGCCTATCACATCGGACGGCAGTCGGCAAGCGACGGTAGGGAATATTTCTATTCTGCCACGCGGGGCAAAGAGGTTATCGTGCGCACCGCAATCCCTTATTCGGCCTCGTTGCGCGAAGTGTTGCGTGCCGACTGGGGCTTCCTTGGGACTATGATTGTAATAAGCCTTGCAATGAGCATATTGGCCTATTTTGCCACCCGTAGGTTGGGAAAGAACATTGAGCGGCTCAACAGGTTTGCAGCAAAGGCCGAGAGAGGCGAGGATTTCGACGAAGGCAAACAGTTTCCCAACGACGAGCTTGGCTCAATATCCAACCACATTGTACGGTTGTATGCGCAATGGCAGCAAACCATAAAGGACAGGGACGTTGCGCACGAGGCGGTGTTGCGCGAGGAACAGGAAAAAATACGTATAAAGCGACAGCTTACAAACAACATCAACCACGAGCTGAAGACGCCCGTTGCATCGATACAGGTATGTCTCGAAACACTGCTGTCGGGTATTGCGCTCAGTGAGGAGAAGCGTCTCGAACTCATTGAAAGATGTTACACCAATAATGAGCGCCTGCGCCGTCTGCTATCCGAGGTCTCTTTGATTACCCGTATGGAAGATGGCAGCCAGCTTATCGGCAAGGAGACTGTTGTAATAAACAATATCATAAATGAGATTGCAGGTGAGCTGGAATTTGTTCCCGAGGAAGAGCGCCTGACGCTGCACTCCAATTTTAATGAGCCGGTTGTTGTTGAGGGCAATCTGTCGTTGATAGCGTCAATCTTCCGCAATCTTACAGAAAACGCAATAGCATATTCGGGCGGAAAGAACATATATATATCGTTGCTCGGGAGCAGCGATACTATGTACAGTATATGTTTCGAGGATGATGGCTGTGGAGTGGAGGAGAAGCAGTTGTCCCGTCTCTTCGAGAGGTTCTACCGTGTCGACAAAGGACGCTCACGGCGAATGGGCGGCACGGGTCTCGGACTTGCTATTGTGAAGCACGCCGTTCAGTTCCACGGTGGAACAATAACTGTCGAAAACCGCGACGGCGGAGGTTTGCGTTTCTTGTTCTCCTTGAAACGCGGCAATACTGTGAACAATGTCTAAAAATAATCTGCTTTTGCTTTTCTGTTCCATAAAAAGAGAATACCTTTGCACGTCCAAAAAAGAAAGATAATAATATAGATATTGACCTGCAACTCACTTTCTTCGCGGACTTGTCATCCTGAACGGAAGTGAAGGATCTCAAAATTACGTAAAAAAGAGATACATTGCCTTTGGCACCTTCGGGCGGCGACCGTTGGTTCGCTTTGCTCTGTATGACAAATGGTATTTGGGTCAACTGCTATATTGTTGCTAAAAGAAAAATGTCTTAGGGAACTTATAAATAAAGAAAAAGGAAAGGTATTTCGGTACTATGGAATGGTTTGTCAATCTATTCACCGGCAGTGGCGTTGCCCACTCTGTGCTTGTTCTCGCACTTGTAATTGCAGCGGGACTTTATCTGAGCAAAATAAGGATTGCCGGAGTTTCGTTGAGTGTCACTTGGATACTCTTCGTAGGTATTCTTGCCGGTCATCTGGGTTTTGTGCTCGATAACACAACGGCGCAGTTTGCCAAGGAATTCGGTCTTATACTTTTTATATACTCCATAGGTATGGAGGTGGGACCGGGATTCTTCTCCTCGTTCCGTAAGGGTGGTGTAACGCTCAATGTGCTGGCTGCGGTTGCGGTGCTGCTGGCTTGTCTCACGGCTTATATACTGCACCTTGTAACAGGTACAAGCCTCATTGATATGGTGGGTGTGCTCAGCGGTGCTGTCACAAATACCCCGGGAATGGGTGCTGCGCAGCAGACATTCTACGATATGACGGGACAGACAAATACATCCATTGCTCAGGGTTATGCCGTTACTTATCCTCTTGGTGTTGTGGGTGTCATACTCAGTATAATTGCGCTCAAGCACATTTTCCGCACCAATTTCGACAATGAGCACCGCATTATGATGGAGCGTAACAAGGAACACGCCGAGTCGCTCGATGCTGTCACCCTGGAGGTCCACAACGAGTCGGTATGTGGTCATACAATACGCGAGATACAGGAACTCTTCGGACGCAAGTGCGTTATTACCCGCGTGCTGCACGAGAGGACACACGAGATTGAGCTTGCCGAGTCTACCACAAAACTGGGAAAAGGCGATAAACTTTTCCTTGTGGCAAGTCCACTCGAGGTAGAGGCTCTCACGCTGCTCATCGGTCCGCGCATCAATATGAATATGTCGGAGTGGGACGCCATCGAGGCCAATAACCTCACATCGGAGAGCTTTGTAATAACCAATCCCCGCATCAACGGCAAGCGTTTGGGCGACCTCAAGCTGCGCCAGACTTTCAATGTCACAATTACCCGCATCATAAGAGCCGGTGTCAACCTTATTGCCGACCCTCATCTGCTGTTGCAGTTGGGCGACCGCGGTGTGGTGGTGGGCAAGCCCGAGAGCATAAAGAAAATAGGTAAGCTGATGGGCAACTCGGTGAAGAACCTCGACGAGCCTAACCTTACATCTATCTTCCTGGGTATTGCATTGGGTGTCATTCTCGGTTCAATCCCCATCTTCATTCCCAATGTCCCCGTACCGGTGAAGCTGGGTCTTGCGGGCGGCCCGCTCATCGTCTCTATTCTCATAAGCAAATTCGGACCGCAATTCAAGCTTGTGACCTATACAACCTCCTCGGCAAACAAGATGATACGCCAGATAGGTATCACGTTGTTCCTTGCAGTGGTTGGAACAGGAGCGGGCAACGGCTTTGTGGATACAATTATGTGTGGCGGTTATTGGTGGGTGTTCTACGGCTTCCTCATTACGGTCATTCCCTGTATAATAATAGGAATCATTGCCCGCAAGGTTTGTAAACTCAGTTTCTTTACCATTGCGGGACTTGTGTCGGGAATTATGACTAACCCTCCTGCATTGGCCTATAGCAATGAGATTAGCGGAAACAACCAGGGTTCTGTGGCCTATTCTACCGTATATCCGTTCACAATGTTCCTGCGTGTGGTTACAACGCAGATTCTGGTACTTTTGGCATTATAATTGTTGTCTTATAAAAGATTTTACAAAATTTAACCGACAATATAAAACAAACAGCCCCTCGGGGCTGTTTTATTTTTGCAAGTCACCTGAAACTCCTCAGCGGATATGTGAATACCTGCGTCGAGTACTTTATGTACCAATCATAAACAGGCCAATGAATTGCATAGTAGTTTTGTCGTGTTTTATTTTTTGTTTGTGTTAAGATTGTCCTCTGATGTGAATCACAGGGCAATCGTCTTTTTTACAGCTTGCAACTCCAGCGGAAACAGTCGGGGAATACCTGTGCAATCTTCTCCTCGCTCTGTTCGCTGTCGAAAATACCATAGAACGATGAGCCCGAACCAGACATTGAGGCATAGAGCGCCCCCATACGGTAAAGTTCCTCCTTTATATTTGCCGTTGCAGGATATTTGTCGAACACGCTGCGCTCAAAGTCGTTTTTCATTGAGCTTGCCCACATATTTACAGGACGTGGCAAAATATCGGCAATGGGAACAACGGGCTGTGCAGGTGTCACAAGCGAATAGGCCTCCTTGGTCGATACGTGCACGTCGGGCTTTACGAGCACAAGGTGATAGCCCTGCAACGGACACTCCACGGGTGTGAGTATATTGCCTATACCTGTCGCAAGCGACGGGATGCAACGTATGAAAAAGGCGCAGTCGGCACCTATGCGTGCGGCATACTCCTCGAGCTGCGCATCGCTCAGGTTGAGCTTGCCAATGGTATTGAGCATCTTGAGCGCAAAGGCCGCGTCGCTCGACCCTCCGCCCAGTCCTGCGCCGGTGGGGATATTCTTGTACAAGCTTATATCCACTTTGGGAAGAGGATAGTCGGCTGCCAGGATTCTGTATGCCTTTACCACAAGATTGTCCTCGTCGCTACCGTCGAAGCTCGCGTTGTGCATTGTGAAAGTGTAATCGGGGGCATCGGGCTTGTCATTTACGGTAATCTCGAGTGCATCTTCCAATGGAATGGGGTAGAATACAGTCTCAAGGTTATGATAGCCGTCGGGACGCTTCGATACAATGTCGAGTCCCAGATTTATTTTGC
>JAFYSC010000047.1 GCA_017546635.1 Bacteroidaceae bacterium
CTTGTAAGGTCGTAGCATTCGTAGAACGCTCTGTTTTTAATGCCTATAACACGAAAAATATATTCACCTGTAGTACCATTGGCTGTGCCCAAAGTTATATTATAGATTTTACCTTCGTCATCGCCTTTATTTACAGAAACGTCCTTGGTATATTTAACTACTAAACTAAGCGTCCCCGAAGTGGTGAATGTCTTTTCGTAACTGCCCGATATAGTTCCGCTTTTTCTGATTATTTCTGTGCCGTCGAGGGTAATAGTGAGCCAGTCGTAGTTGTTTTCACTGCTCACCGACCAATCGAATTTGAGAATTTGGCCGGCCTCTACATACATCGTATAACTTGTCTGCGATGTTGTGTTTGCTTGGTTTTTGTTGGTAGATGTCCAATCGTCAAAAGTCCTTGTCGCTGTCCCGCTTGTTTTTACTGTAGACGGAATTACAATGCTACCAGTGTAGTTGGCTGTTCCTGATGTCACCTCGACAGTCTTATCCTCTTGGGATAAAATGTTGTAATAGATGCCGTCGACCTCAAAGTCCTGGGCGCTCACCGCTGTGCAGCACAGCAACAGTAGGGTAGTGAAAATGGATTTTAAGTAATAGTGTTTCATAAAACTATAAAATAAGAAAGTAAATTCCATTATTCGTGGTTTTTTTTATGCATCCTCGGTGTGAGTTAACCGATTGGGTTTGAGATAATGCAATAAAAAAGACGTGAGACTTATTGTCTTACGTTCATCAACCTATGGGCATCGCCAAACGCCTTATCAGAATGAACTTGAAAAACAATATTCCCACGCCGTGAATATGTACGTGGGTGGTGTGCACGCTGCACACCACCTGCATATACACAGAATGAGCATTGATTGTTTTGGTCCTCTGATTAAATTTGGCGAATTTATAGGTTGGGACATTAACAAAATGCTATCTTGTATCAATGGATTTGTTTACGAATCCACTTACGCTTGGCAAAGCAAGTATGCTTTCTTTGTTTTCGCTCATTCGTGGATTTCTCCCCATTGACAGTGCAAAGGTAGTTATTATATTTTACAATAAATGCCCTTAATTGAGGAAAATTATTTCTTCAGCATAAAGGTGGTAGAGGGAATGAAATTTACAAATGTTTCTTTAATTTAAAGTTTTCCGTCACGGCAGACTTGTTGTCTGCTGTAATTGATAATCAGGGGACCTGACCATAAATAATTATAAATGGATTCCTAATCTCCCCCTCGATATCCTTGGATTTACAATCCAAGTGGACAATAGAAAGGAGCAGTTACCGCAAATGATAACTGCTCCTATTATGAAATATCCTACTCAAATGTCACTTATTTCTCCTCCCAGTGGAACGGCTCGAACTTGGAGTCTTTATCCTCCCAGTGGGGTTTGCGCATTGAGTATATGATGAAGGGTGCGCCCACAACTACAATGCATCCAATGATGAGCACTGCGTACCACACTGTGTTGCTGCCGACGGCAATCTGCGCGGGGGGAATGAAACTGAGCACAAAGGCAAGGAGGCTGCCCAGAAAACCGACGCCCGATACTATCCACATAAGTCCGTTGCCGCTGCTGCCGATGCGGAAGGGGCGTGCGGCGCTCTTCATATTGTAGCGCAGGTAGATGGCTGCGGCAAACATAAGCAGGTACATTATGAGGTATAGGAGTACGGTGAGCTGCGATAGTATCTGATAGAAGCTCTGTACCGAGGGCATCACCACAAACAGGAGGCTGAGGAACGTCACAAGGCCGCCCTGTATATAGAGGATATTCTTCTGTACGCCAATGCCGTTTGTCTTCTGCATAAAGGGTGGCAGGTAGCCGGCCTTGCCCACTGCAAAGATACCCTTTGAGGGGCCCGACACCCAGGTGAGCACGCCTGCAAGCACTCCAAAGGCAAGGGCGATGGCTATGATGGGCGAGAACCACGATGCGTGTATGTAGGCAAGGTAGTTGTCGAAGCCCACCAGCAGGCTCTGTGTGAGGTTGATGTCCTTCTGCGGAATGATGATTCCCAGAGCGAATGTACCCAGGACAAAGATGAGCACGGTCATTATTGCGCCAATGAACACGGCCTTGGGGTAGCTCTTGGTGGGATTTTCCATATCCTTCACGTGGATACCTGTCATCTCCATTCCCGCGTAGAAGAGGAATATTCCCGAGGCGAGCACAAGATTGTCGAGCTTGGCAATGTCGGGGAAAAAGCTGCCGCCAAAGTCCATCTGCGACTTTCCGCCCGAGACAAGGTAGACGATAGCAAGTACAATGAGCAGTGCAGCCGGGATAATTGTTCCCACAAGTCCGCCAATGCGGGCAACCTTACTCACCCAGCCCAGTCCCTTGAGCGAGATGTATGTGGCTGTCCAGTAGATTGCAAGCACTACGATGAGGGTGTATATTTTATTAGAGGCGAGTGCCATATCCTTTGCGCTGTCGGCACCGATGAATGCGAGCGACACTGCACCGAAGGTAAGCACAGTGGGGTACCATATTGTGCTCTCCACCCACTGTAGCCATATTGCAAGGAAGCCTATCCTCTTGCCGAATGCCTCGCCCACCCAGCGGAACACTCCTCCCTGCTTGTCCTGGAACATTGCGGCAAGCTCGGCGGCGACGAACGAGGTGGGGATAAGAAATACTATCGCAGCAAAGAGATAGTAGAATGCCGAGCTTAATCCATATTCGGCCTCGGCGGGGAGTCCTCGGAGCGATACGACGGCAGTCACGTTCATAATGGCGAGGGTCATCACTCCCAATTTTACAGAGTTTTCTAATTTAGACATAATTACACGTTTTTATGGGTTTATTCTTTCATTGCTTATAACAATCCCGGGGCTTTATGGTTCGCTCTGTAGCCGACAGGATGGTTTTATTTGAAAACTTACGGAAAGTTAAAATATTGTTAAAAGCCGTACTATGTATTGCAAGGTACTATTGCATTGCATACATTTGTATCGGAACAAACGGTGCATAATATGTATTTTGCAGGGTGTACGTCGTTCCATAACAGTTGAAAAAGATGTAATTATGTATGTAGAGAATGTAAAATCGCAAATGCGCAAGGGAATGCTCGAGTACTGTGTGATGCTGCTTCTTAGCAAAAAGTCGTATTACAGCTCCGATATTATCGATGAACTTGAGCGTGCCAACCTGATAGTGGTGGAGGGTACGCTCTATCCGCTGCTGTCGCGACTGAAAAAAGAGGCGTTGCTCGACTACGACTGGCAGGAGAGTCCGTCGGGGCCTCCGCGTAAATACTATAAGCTGACGCCCGAGGGTAAGGCTGTTCTCGAGGCGCTTGAGGAGAGTTGGCAGCAGCTTGCCGGTACTGTGGAAGGGATAAAGGCACTTTAGTCATTTGCCTTGTTTGTAAAAGTGAAAATAAAAAAAGGATAATATATGAAAAAGTCATTTAATGTAAATTTGGGAAGCAGGATATTCCAGATAGACGAGGATGCCTACGAACAGCTCAGCGATTACCTGGTGAGCGTAAAGACCTGCTTCAAGAACAACGAGTGCGGCGAGGAGATTGCTGCGGATATCGAGGCACGTCTTGGCGAGCTTTTCGAGGCGCGCGTATCGGCAGGTTCGGCACGCATAATAAACCTGTCGCTTGTGAATGAGATGATTGCACGAATGGGCAAACCCGAGTCTATGGTTGACGATGAGGAGGCTGCAAGTGATGCTGATGGAAATAAAGAAGAGAATCAGGATGCGGGCTCTTCAACAGCAGCCGACGATTATTTCCGTAAGATGTCTATGGGAAAGAAACTCTTCCGCGACGGCGACAACAAGGTGCTGGGAGGAGTGATGTCGGGCCTTGCAGCCTATTTCAATATGAATGTCACTATGTTGCGCGTTATTGCAGTGGTGCTCTTCTTTCTCTCTACCTTCTGGGCTTTCCTGCTCTATCTTGTAATGTGGGCGGTTGTGCCTCTGGCACTGACAACAACCGACAAGCTGCGTATGCAGGGTGTTGAGCCAACGCCCGAGAATATAGCCGAGAAACTTGCCTATGAAGAGCCTGCCATTGACAAGATTGTACGCAACATAAAGGAGGTTGACAATAGCGGAATATCTACACTGCTCATAATTCTTGGCTGTGTGCTGTTCATAAGCGCATTCATTGGCGGTGCGGGCGGTTTCTTTACTGCCTCGCGTTCGTTCGGACTATTCCCCATTGTGTTTGTCTTTTGTTGGATAGGTACAATATCGGTGATGGCAATTCCCGTAATTGCAATAGTGCTTGTGCTCTCCAATAAATGGAAGGGACTCAGCGCATCGGTAAAATGGTTGCTGCTCATCGATTGGATATTGGCACTTGTCCAGGTGGCTGTGCTTATGCCTACGGCTGTTGTGCCTAATATAATTTATTCACCGTTTATGTAAAAAATGTCCTCTTATGAAAAAAGTATTTGTAATTATGTTGGTACTTACTGCATTTGCTGCGTGCCAAATAAAGGTGGAGAATAAAGTGTACGGAAAAGGAGAGATTGTCTCCGTTGGGGTTGATGAATTTGGGCGTGCAATTGCCGACAGCGCTGTTCAGTTGGTTGATGTGCGCACAGCCGAGGAGTATTCACAAGGTACAATTCCCGGTAGCGTGAATATAGACGTAAACAGCGGCAATTTTGGTGTTACGGCCGACAGTCTGCTCGACAAGAACCGTACGGTGGCGATATTCTGCCGTAGTGGACGACGCAGCAAGAAGGCTGCCGAAATTCTGAGTCTCAATGGCTTTAATGTGGTTGAACTCGACAAAGGGTATAACTCGTGGGTCGAGGCTGGCAAATAATTTAGAAACAAATAAAACATTGCAATATGAAAAGGTCGTTTAATGTGAATTTGGGTGGAGTGACATTCTCATTCGACGAGGATGCACTGGAACTGATGGAGCGATATATTGCCCGTGTTACAGAATATTACAAGGGTAATGGCGAGGAGTTGAAGGTTACCGAGGTTGAGGAGAAAATAGCAACCAAAATATCGGCACGTGTTGCTGCTGGCGGTATTGTTACAATTGAGCTTGTGAAGGCGGTGCTCGACGAGATTGGGCTTCCCTTTGGTGCTGCCGACTTTACATCGGAGGATACAGGTGAGAAAAATGGTGCTCCGCAGAATGGGGGCACCGCAGATGCATCATCGTCAGCCGGTGATGAGGCTTGGCGTGCGGCAATGCTTATGGGCAAGAAACTCTTCCGTGACTCCTGTGACAAATATATTGGCGGTGTGCTTGCTGGTATTGCAAAATATTTCGGGTGGAGCATTGCTGCTGTGCGTGCAGTTGCGGTCCTTCTCTTTATTCTTGGCTTTGCGGGTGGTGCACTGTCGTTCCTATTGAGTGTAGCATATATAGTTATGTGGATTACTGTTCCAGCAGCAAGGAGCGTGGTCGATGTTACCCGAATGCGCAAGCCGCAGCCTTTGGGATATTCTACAGCAGATATCGAAGCCGCGTGGAGGAACAACTACCAAATGGCTATTGCCGAACTTACCTATCCCAAGAGCAAGGGCTGTCTTGCTGCGGCTGTAAAGATTCTGTTCTTTATATTCATACTTATTGTTGGCCTACCGCTGTTGTTTGCACTGGGTGTCGTGCTCTTTGTGCTGGTGGTGGTGTTCCTTGCTCTTGTGAAGGCGTTGGGAATAGCGCTTTTTGCCAATGTATATGTTCTTGTGCTGCTGTTGCTGCCACTCTTTGCTCTTGTGCATTGGATACTTAAGAAGGCGGGTGTGTGCCGTCCGCTTAATGTATATGTGAAGTGCGCCATTGTACTCGGTTGGTTGTTCACTGTTGCTTTTGCTGGATACGAACTGTACCAAAGAATAGAGAATAAAGGTGGCTGGGATAAGGTACAGCAGAGTGTGCTCAACTGGAGTTTGTTCGACGATGATTTTTGGGAGGATTTTATCGAGAAGAATTTGGAGGGTGCCGAGTGTGAGCAATATGCTGCTTGGGTCGACGATAACAAGAATATTCCGTTTGTAGTGGACCTGAAGCAAAACAGTTACAGCGATAAGGTAACTATTAAGTTCTATGAGTACGAATATTGGTGCTGCAATGTGGTTGATGCCGATAAGTACAACTACGATGTGACGAAGCTCGACATTGACCTTGCTGGTGATGAGAACGGTGTTGTGCGCTTTGTGTGGAATCCCGCATCCGAGGAGATTCTTGTGTGTCTCGACTCGTCGCTGGGAGCATCGATGCGGCTTGTATCCAACGGTCACAATATACGTTACATCAACAAGGGCGATACAGTAACCTATTCCAATGCAGCCGAAAAGGGGTGCGTACCTTTTGAGATACACTATTTCGACCGTGAGAGGGCCGCTATGTATATGTTCGGGAACGATACGGTAAACGGTGTGTATGTGCCGCCTGTAAAAACGCGGTTGAGGTTTACGAATAACGGCTCAATTACCATCAACGGGCATACGATTGTGGGTAACAGACACCATTCGGCTGATGATTTGTACGAGGATGAGGACAGCACAGGTTGTGAGTAAAACATTATTCCATTGACTATATGAAAAAACTGCTTTTTACATTGTTGATGCTGGTTGTGGCAGTGTCGGCAAATGCCGACGGTCTTGGCCGTCTGGCACGCAAATACAAGAAATACGATGGGGCTGTGTATGCAGCCTCAATCGATGAACTCGACAAACTGAAAGGGAACTCAAATGCCAGTGTAACGGCAAAGGCTGAGGCTGAAGAGGATGATGGAATAAAAAGGATTGTCGACAAGATGAAGAGGAGAGGTGTGAGGGATATGCGTGTGCTTTCGCTCAACGACTGTAAGTTCAATGTAAAGGCGCGCTTCGCTACAGATATTGAAAATGCTGTCCCCTCGGCATACGAGGGCTTCCTGAATTTCGACAGGAATGATGGGCGTTTCAGCATATATATCCAAAAGCACAACGGCTATATAAAGCTTCTTCTTGTAATGGCCGGTGATGATAATTGTGGCTTTGTAGAGATTGAGAGTGACAATGAAATTCTTAACTCGCTGCTCAATTTCGACTGAGAGATACTCTGTAATGTGAATAATTAAGTAGCAGAGGGTGACCCATAAGTAAAATGGGCCACCCTCGTGCTTTTTATTTTGTACTCAGGAAAGATAGGCGTTCTTGCAATGTCGAAGATGTGCAGCTGTAGCAAAAATGGTTCAGAAAGAAATAGTGAGGAGAACTTTATACTTATACGGAATAACGGCTTCCAATATAAGAAAAACTTTTTTGGAAATTTAACCAGCTTCTTATATTGTAGATATTATTTTTTGTTCCGTTGCACGTTCTATCGGACACCAATAATACGAAATATAGGATATGCTCTTTTGTGGGGCAGTGGTTGATGGCCTATCTTTTGGAATTATAATCCCTGCTTATGGTGTAAGGATTATCCAGATGTGAGTGGTCGTATTTCCCGTGTATATAGTATAGCTGCCACGGGTGAAGGCTCTTCAGTATCTCTTTTATGGCTTTAATCTCGGCTGACGACTGCTTCTTGTATTCCTTGTTGCCGATGGTAAGGATTACTCTGCAATCGATGAATTTTCCATTCTCGTCTACCGTATAATTGCTTGTCTGTATAGATATTTTGTTGACATTCTTGCATTTTCTAAAGCGTTCCCAGGGGAAGTTCTTGTTTAAGGCTTCCTTTATTTGGCGCCATCCTACGCCTGCTTTGTGAAAATTGTTGTATAGATTCTTGTCCGAAATTACTCCGTTTGCAACCGAAAATATATACTCCTTTTCGTATGTGCGGTCAAAGCCAGCGTGAAAATAATCCACGAGTCCGCCTTTGCCGGCGCGTAGTGTGTCGCTCACCCACGATGCCAGTATCCCGTCTTCGGTGAGGTAATCGGCAAAAATATCCTTATAGCTGTCGTAGGGCAGTTTCGCTTCTCCAAATTTGTGTTTGCCGTTGACTTCGCGTCCTATTTCAATATATATATCACGAAGGTATAGTTTTCCCTCTTTAATTTCCCATTCCCCTATGTATCTGCGCCAGTTTGAGGTCCATTCTATGCGCTTCCATCTTTCTCCGTCAATCATCACTGTGTCGGGAAGGATTCTTCTTATCCCGTTGCTCAATGTCGTGTCCAGCTCAATGGGGCAGTAGAGTAAATCCCACTTCTCGCCGTCTATGATGATTTTCTCGGCATCTTGTCCTGTTGCCCCTGCGGTGAGTGAAACGAACAGTAGGATAATTGTGTGGATAATCTTTCTCATAAGTACATTTTTTGCAATGTTAATTATAAATTCCGATAAACTACTCCCGTATATTAAAATATAGTTCTGCTGTCTCTTTTATATAATGACGCTGATGCTATGGAATTTTATCATTAAAAATGTATTTTGTGAGTTTCTTATTTAAGAATTGCCATAAATACAAGTGTGCTGCCTGTGGGGCAGCACACTTGTATTATTTAGTATGAATGTTCTTTTTTACGATGCAAGGATCTCCTGTGCGCGTACAGCGTCGCGATCGAGGGGTTTGTCGTCCTTGATGGCCTTTGTAAAGGGGATATATACAACCTCGTTGTTGCGGCTGCCAATCATCACATTGCGCTGTCCCTCAAGCAGGGCATCAACAGCAGCTACGCCCAGACGGCTGGCAAGGATACGGTCGTTGGCGGTGGGGCTGCCTCCGCGCTGCAGATAACCGAGGATCGATACGCGTACGTCGAGCTCGGGGAAGCGCTCGCGCATTCCTTCGGCAACCTCCATAATGTTGTAGTCCTTCTCGCGGCCCTCGGCAAACAGTACGATACTGCTGCTCTTTGTGCGGCGCAGACCGTTTGCGATGAAGCGGTTGATGGTCTCGAACTCGGGGTCAATCTCGGGCAACACGCAAGCCTCGGCACCTGTTGCGATTGTTCCGTTGAGGGCAAGGAAACCTGCGTCGCGTCCCATTACCTCTACGATGAAAAGACGCTCGTGCGACGATGCGGTGTCGCGTATCTTGTCGACGCACTCCATAATGGTGTTGAGCGCTGTGTCGTAACCTATTGTAGTGTCTGTGCCGTAAAGGTCGTTGTCGATTGTTCCGGGCAGTGCGATACAGGGAATGTCATATTCGCGTGCAAGGTTGTATGCTCCGGTGATGGAGCCGTCGCCGCCAATCACCACAAGTGCGTCGATGCCCTCTTTCTTCAGTGTCTCGTATGCCTTTGCACGGCCTTCCTCGGTCTTGAACTCGGGGCAACGGCTGGTCTTGAGGATTGTTCCTCCGCGCTGGATTATGTTGCTTACGTCCTCGGTCTTGAACTCCTTTATCTCGCCGGTCATAAGGCCCTTGTAGCCGCGGTAGATGGCTTTTACTGTAATTCCGTGATAGATGCAGGCACGTGTGACGGCACGGATAGCTGCGTTCATTCCGGGTGCGTCGCCGCCCGATGTGAGCACGCCTACGCAATTGATTCTGTTCTTCATAATGTAAGAAGCTGTTTAAATTTCTAAAAAAAGTTTTTCTTATATTGGAAGCCGTTATTTCGTTGTTTTTTATGTTCAAAATTGCCTGTTTTCTTCTTTTTTTCGGTTACGTAGTCCACTACGCGCCCTCGAAAAATAATAAAACATTCTGCTTTTGATCTATAAAAAACTTAACGATATAAATTTAAACAGCTTCTAAGTCTATTTTTGGTTGTTATTGTTTCTGTTGCTTGTAGTTGAGTATGGCCTCCTTGCACTCCTCCATTAGCCATTTGGGCGTGGAGGTTGCCCCGCATATTCCTATGCTCTCCACATTGTCGGTGAGCGAGAGGTCAATCTCTTGCGGTCCTTCGATGTGGTGCGAGTTGGGGTTCTGGCGCTTGCACTCGTCAAAGAGTATCTTGCCGTTGGAGCTCTTGCGCCCGCTCACAAAGAGTATCAGTTGGTGCGATTTTGCAAATTCGCCAATGTTGTTCATTCTGTTTGCTACGCGGCGGCACACGGTGTCGAAGTATTCGAGTGTGTAGCCGGGGGACATCTGCTCCTTTATGGCTTCTACTATCTTTGTGTAGCCTTCCAGGGATTTGGTAGTCTGTGAGTAGACGTATGTGTTCTTGTCGGGCGAGAGGCGGCCGAGCTGCGATGTGTCCTCAATGACAATTGCCTCGCCGTGTGTCTGTCCTACAAGACCCAGCACCTCGGCGTGGCCCGCCTGTCCGTGTATCACAATCTGGCGCTCTTCGTTGGCGCTCTCCTGCCACTTTTTCTTTATACGCTGCTGCAGCTTGAGCACTACGGGGCAGGTGGCGTCTATCAGTTGAAGATTGTTGCGTCGGGCAATCTCGTATGTTTCGGGTGGCTCGCCGTGTGCCCTCAGCAGTACCTTGGCATTGTGGAGGGTGGCAAATGTGGCACGGTCTATCGTTATGAGGCCCAATTGTTTCAGACGCTCGCACTCCTTGCCGTTGTGTACAATGTCACCCAGGCAGTAGAGTATGTCTCCCTTGCCCAGCTCCTCCTCGGCTTTCTGTATGGCGGTTGTCACTCCAAAGCAAAAGCCCGACTGTTCGTCAATCTCAATCTTCAGCATTCTTCTGTAATCTTGTTGAATTGTTCAATGAGCCACTGCTCCTGCTCTTCGCGTGTCATATTGCTGTTGTCGAGCAGAAGGGCATCCTCGGCCTTGCGCAGGGGGCTCACATCGCGTGTCTGGTCGATGTGGTCGCGCTGCTGCACATTTTCCAATATCTCGTTGTAGTCAGCTTCGTCGCCGCGGGCTATAATCTCATCGTAGCGGCGCTGTGCGCGTACCTCGGCCGATGCTGTCACGAAAATTTTCATCTCGGCGTCGGGGAATACAGTCGTACCGATGTCGCGGCCATCCATCACAATGCCTTTTGCCTTGCCCATCTCGCGCTGTTGCTCAATGAGGTTGGTGCGGACAAAGTCGATTGCTGCAACGGGGCTCACTATGCGTGATACTTGCAGCGAGCGGATTTCCTTCTCCACGTTCCTGCCGTTGAGGAATGTTATTGAGTTTTTTGTCACGGGATCGGCCTCGAATGTTATCTTTATCTCGTCCATGCGGTTGCGGAGAACCTCGGTGTCGATGCTATTCTCATCGACAAGACCCTCTTCTATGCAGAAGAGTGCCACAGCGCGGTACATTGCACCGCTGTCAAAGTAAAGGTAGCCTACGTTGCGTGCCAGTGATTTTGCCATTGTGCTCTTTCCGCACGATGAGAATCCGTCTATTGCTATTACAATTTTTTTCATATATAGTTTCTGTTTGTTATTCTTGTTGTTTGGGTTTTTACAGTGCATACGATGCGTTGAACATCAGCGACGAGGAGGATATGTGCAGCTTGCTGTACGACACCGCGAGCTTAATCTTTTTTATCGACAGTCCCGCGCCTGCTGTCAGTCCGTCCCATTTTGTGCCTTCGGCCGAGAGCTCCTTGCCTATGCGGTAGTTGTAACCGAGCGATAGGCGGAAATTTGCTCCTATGAGAAAGTCGGCGCCGAATACCGCGTGCTTTAGCAGCAGGTCGCCCAGGCTGTCCTCGCTGCCGTCGGCGTTGTAGAAGTCCTCCTTACTCCATTTGTTTAGGTTTACCAATGTTGCCGATACTCGTATGGGTGCGTGTGCAAGACGCTTGGTCACTCCCAATTGAATGTCGAACGGCAGTTTCTCGGTCTTGTCCTCAAAGGCCTTTACCTGCCCGCCAAGATTCTTGAGTACCAACGATGCCGAGAGGTCGTTATCCTCATCGAAATAGTTCAGTCCCAAGTCTACGCCCAGCGCAACGGAACTGTAGCTTTCGTATTTAGAGTAGATAAAACGTCCCGACACACCTCCGCTCCAGCGGTCGCTCAGCAGGTAGTTGTAGATGAGTCCAATCTCAATGTCCTTTGCCGAGAATGAACCTGTTGAGATATTGTCGGGGGTATATCCGTCGAATGAGCCGTAGTCGATGTAGCGTGCCGCAAGGGCTGCCGAGGAGCGCTCGCCGAACATTCGGGAGAATGCCGCGCCTGCAACCTTGCTGTCGCTTATGTATGTCATATAGCCCAGCCCCATTGTCCTGTCCGATACGTTCGCGAGCAGCGCGGGATTGTGCATGGAGAGCATTATGTCGTCATCGGGCAACGATATGTTGCTGTCTCCGAGCGCCGCCGCGTGCGACGAGTAGGGCAGGCGCAGGAAATGAAAGGCCTTGTCGCTCTCTTGTGCAAAGAGTAGCGAGGGGAGCATCAGTAATATGGCAAGCAGTCTGTCTTTCATCGTTTTTCAGGGGTATTTCAATCGGCCTTCAAAAGAGTGTATGTTACCGATTTTAGATGCGAAGATAACTATTTTTCTTTGTGTAGCCGATAATGCTGTCTGTTTTTTTGTCGTATTATTCTTTTTATAAACGAAAAATAGGGCATCGTAGTGCTTGCCTGTATGAATATTTTTGCCGGCAGCAGATATTTATAATATCCAAAAATATGTTTATCGGCTAAAAATGAGTAACTTTGCGCTATTCTATAAAACATTTGGATAACCACAAAAAACTACTGATATGCAAAGCTGGGAACAAATAAGAGAAATTGTAAACAGTTTCATCGCAGGGCTCGACATAGAGCGTCGCCCCGAGGAACTTTACCGTCCTATAACCTATACCCTCTCGCAGAGCGGAAAGCGCGTGCGTCCTGTCCTTTTCCTTATGGCATACAACCTCTACAAGGACAATGTTGAGCAGGCTCTCTATCCTGCGGTGGCAATGGAGACTTACCACAATTACACTCTTATACACGACGATGTGATGGACCGTGCCGATATTCGTCGTGGAAAGCCCACTGTGGCGGCAAAGTGGGGCGACAATGCTGCCATTCTCTCGGGCGATACAATGCTTGTGCTGGCTTACGAATTTATGACCCAGTCGCCCGATGACAAATTGCGTCCTATGCTCGACCTCTTTACCCGCACTGCAAAGGAGATTGGCGAGGGACAGCAGTTCGATATGGAGTTCGAGACACGCGACAATGTTGCCGAGGAGGAGTACCTCGAAATGATTCGCCTCAAGACCTCGGTGCTTATGGCTGCCTGCCTTAGAATGGGCGGTATCCTTGCAGGAGCATCGGAGAGTGACCTTGACAACCTATACGCATACGGCGAGACGATGGGTCTTGCCTTCCAGCTTCAGGACGACCTTCTCGACGTTTACGGCGATGCTGCAGTGTTCGGAAAAAAGATTGGCGGGGACATTGTCTGCAACAAAAAGACATTCCTGCTCATAAAGGCGCTTGAGCTTGCTTCGCCCGAGCAGCGTGCGGCTCTCGAGGAGTGGATGCAGAAGGATACATTCGACAAGGAAGAGAAGATTGCAGCGTTTACACAGATATACAACAGCATAGGTGTACGTACCCTGTGCGAGGAGAGGATAAACGAACTTTTCGCAAAGTGCGATGCATATATCGATGCAGTATCGGTGCCTGCCGGTAGAAAGGCCGAGCTGAAGAAATTTGTCGATTCGCTGTTGAACAGAAACTTGTAATTGCAGATGCCTTACCGTAGACTACCGAAGACCGACCAGGCAAGGTTGCGTACGCTGCGTATGGCAGTGGATAGCAGTGTGCAGAACGGCATATATATGAATGTGCTCACACACAATACCTACTACAAGGCAAAGACCTTCCTAGAGCGTTTCTCGCGCGAGGTGGAGCAGTATAAAAAATGTGTGGCCGAGCAATCGTCCAAGCGCGGCAACCAGAAATATGATACCGCGCTGCGTCGTGCCCGTATGTATGTGTCGCACTTCTTGCAGGTGCTCAGTATGTCCATTGTGCGTGGGGAGATTCCCCGCAGCAAGCGCCCTTACTACGGGCTGCCAAAAGATGAGGATACTGTGCCAAACCTCTTCAGCGAGGCTGCTGTACTTGAGTGGGGCAAACAGGCAATAGAGGGCGAGAAACGCCGTCAGGGTGAGGGTGGTATTCCAATCTATAATCCCACAATGGGACGTATGTCTGTGGAATACGAGATATTCAAGGATATGTACCACAGGCAGCAGCAGTTGCAGATGCGCACGGCCGAGGCTCTGCGTAATATTGCAGCAATGCGTCCCGAGGGTGATGCGCTTATCCTGGAGGTGTGGGCCGAGATTGAAAAGTCGTTCGCCTCACTGCCGGCCGAGGAGCGTCTTAAGAAATGCGCGCAGTTCGGTGTCATATACTACACCCGCACCGACAGGGGAAAAAAGAAAGAGGAGGAGTGAGGAGCGTTGCCGTACGTACAACGCCTGGATATAGATAACTTATACAGTGATACAATTGATTGATACACATAGTCATCTCTTTGTGAAGGAGTTTGACGAGGACCGCGCCGCAGCCGTGGAGCGTGCTATAGCAGCAGGAGTTGCACACATCTGCCTGCCCTGCATCGATGCATCGAGCATTGGGCCTATAGATGCAATGTGCAGGGACTATCCGGGAGTATGTCACCCAATGATAGGCCTGCACCCTACAGATGTCGGCGAGGATTATCGCGAACAGCTTGCGCTGATGCACAGCCGCCTGATGTCCAGCGACTGTTACATTGCAGTGGGCGAGGTTGGGCTCGACTTTTATTGGGACGACAGCCGCAAGCAACAGCAGGTTGAGGTCTTTGAGACACAGATAGAGTGGGCCAAGGAGAGGAATCTGCCGCTTGTCATTCACTCGCGCAGCGCCTTTGACGAACTGTACAGGGTGATGTCTGCTCATAGCAACGACGGACTTACCGGTATTTTCCACTGCTTTTCGGGAACGGCCGACGAGGCACGTGCTCTCCTTGAATTCCCTGGATTTATGCTGGGAATAGGTGGGGCTGTCACATACAAGAAGAACACTCTCCCGCAAGTGCTGCTCGATGTAGTGCCGTTGGAAAGGATTGTGCTTGAGACCGATGCACCCTACCTCTCGCCAGTCCCCTATCGTGGACGACGCAACGAGAGTGCGTACGTTGCCGAGGTGGCAAGGTTCATCGCGCAGTTATACGGTGTGCAGTTCGAAGAGGTGGCAAACATTACCACTGCAAATGCAAAGAAGGTGTTTGCGTCAATCGGTTGATATCTTATTTATGGCTGTCATTCAGTTGATGGGACAGCTTTTTCACAATGGGAAAAATATACAAATGGAGATAGAGAAGATAAGGATATTCGAGAATTGTACCAAGCCTATAATATCGGCAGGTCCTTGCAGTGCCGAAAGTGAGGAGCAGGTGATGCAGATTGCATCGTCGCTTGCAGGCAAGGGGGTGACATTCTTCCGTGCAGGAATATGGAAGCCCCGTACAAAGCCCGGCTGTTTCGAGGGAGTTGGCAGGGAGGGGCTCGCGTGGCTGCGCCGTGTGCGCAGTGAACTGTCGCTTCCTGTGGCTACGGAGGTAGCAACCCCCGAGCACATTGAGCAGTGCCTCGAGGCGGGTGTCGATATTCTGTGGGTGGGTGCACGTACAACCACCAATCCTTTTGCAGTGCAGGATATTGCCGACGCTCTGCGCGGAGTGGATATCCCTGTCTTTGTGAAGAACCCCGTAAACCCCGACCTTGAACTGTGGATTGGTGCGCTTGAGCGTTTGAATAATGCAGGCATCAAGCAGCTTGGAGTGATACACCGTGGTTTCTCGTCGTATGGCGAGAAGATTTTCCGAAACTCGCCTCAGTGGCAGATACCGCTCGAACTCAAGCGCCGTATGCCGCATATTCCAATGCTGTGCGACCCCAGCCACATTGCGGGCAAGCGCGAGTTGCTGTCGCTGCTCTCACAAGAGGCAATGGACCTCAATTTCGACGGACTTATGATTGAGACACACTGTTACCCCGAGTGTGCGTTGAGCGACAGCCGCCAGCAGGTTACACCCGCTGAGCTCTTTGTCATTCTCGACAAGCTCGTGCATCGCAGTGCAAAGAGCGAAGGTAACGAAATAGCCCGCTACCGCACGTTACTCGACGAGATTGACGGTGAGCTTATGCGTCTTATTGCCAAGCGTATGCAGATAGCACGTGAGATTGGCGAGATTAAGCGCGAGAAGGGGCTCACTGTCTTCCAGCCTTTCCGGTACAACGAGGCAATGGAACGCTTCGCTGCCGAGAGTGCACTGCACAGTCTCGACGTTGAGGCGATGAAGGATATTTTCGAGGTAATACACTCCGAGAGTATACGTCAGCAGCTGCGTGTCGTGAATGACATTAAGTAGGTGCGTTGTTATAATATACTTCAGCCCCTCCTGCTATCTTGCAGGAGGGGCTGAAGTATATTGTTCAAGTGTCAGCAAATTGATTCCAGACTTGGAACATAGCTCATCTGTATGGCCCGTGAAATGGCTGTCGCAACCTCTATCTCGCTGTAACCGATGCTCTCACCGAACTTGTACAGCATTTCTACCTCGTCTTCGGCAATGAGCTTGTCCGATAGGACAATGCTTATCATATAGTTGAGCATTCCGTCGCGCATTCCCGGGTCTATCTTTAGTATATTGCTTATCGCATCATCGAAAATCTCTCCCACATTGCCGTTTGCTATTTCGTCCAGGAACTGTCGGGGGAATATCTTCAGTGATGCGAGTGACTCAACAATCTCTTTTATCTCATCCTCGCATACACCGTCGTCGCTGCTTGCTGCAATGAGTCCTGCCGATGCTATGAAGCGGGCAATATGCTCGTCGAGTTCACAGCTGCCGACCTTGAGCAGAATGGCTATGAGCTCGTCCATACCTGCCTGCAACTCTTCTTGTGTCTTGCTTGTAGCAAAAAGGTTGAGTGCCTGGACACGTATGGGATTTACGGGGTGCGAGGCTCTGCTCAGTCCTTTGTCCTTCAAGAAATATTCCAGGCGCTTGTTGTTGTCGGCAATAAGTGCGTCGATGCTTACATTCATCTTTGCTAGGTCGAGTCCCGATGCGAGTTTGAAGAATGCCGTTACGCATACGCCCAGGTCTCCGGTGGCGATGTATCCGTAGCGGTCGGCTACGAGCTCGGCCAACTGCTCGTGCAGGCGTATCTTGTATTGCAGTGTGACGGGAATCTTGGAGTCCCGCGGAAATACAAAGTTTATGAGTCGTGCAAGGGCGCTGTCTTTATTGATAAGGTGTCCGAGCTCGTGGCCGATGACAAATTTCAGTTCCTCGCGTGTCATAAGGTCGAACAGTGCCGAGTTTATATTTACAATATGGGGCTCTCCCTCTTCGTCGGATGCAAGCGAAAAGGCATTGACCGATGAGTCGCCTGTAATGTAAAAATCGACAGGCTCGTCAAAGTTCAATTTTTTCTTTACCTCCTGGCACAAATTGTAAAGGTCGTTCAAAAGCTCCTTGTCAATCTTTAGGCTGTGTCCCTCCATAGCGCTGCGCCAGTATGAGTCTTTACCAGATACCTTTATTTTATGTAGGACCTGTTCCACAATGTTGCCTTGCAGGGCTGTGTATATCTGTTCTCCAATTTGTCGTTCCAGTTCAAGTCCGGGCTTAAGGTTGCCTCCATTTATGGCAAATGTGTTCTCTTCGGGCTTTGTGAACCACGACAATATCTGTTTCTTTATCTCATTGATGCTGTTCATAGTTATGTGTCGTTTGCGTTGTTTTGTAAAGATACTTCTTTGTTTTTATAATGCAAATATTTCTTCACGTTTTTAATGAAGATTTTGTTTAAGGGGTGGATATGCTATATGAACTTGTTGCAGACAGCCAATTCCATTGATCGGTTATTTATAACTTCCATAAAATAATAGGTCTCATATTTTGGAAGTGAATTAATTGTACTATCTTTGCAACGTCTTGTTCTGCAAAAAGCGGATAACCGTAGGGCAATGTGTTGTTTGCCCGCCAGCGTATCTGTGCAGATTAAAAGGGAAACAGGTGAGAATCCTGTACAGTCCCGCTGCTGTAAGCTCCTTGGTGATGCTTCGTTCAGTCTCTTTTGCCACTGTCTTTTTTAGATGGGAAGGCGAGCGAAGCGAGTAAGTCAGAAGACCTGCAAGACGAGTCAATTGCCCGCAGCGCCCTCGAGGAAAGGGACAGGGTCATTGTTTTATTCAATCATTTTATGCTGTATGCGCCTTGCACGCATAACACTATCCCTTGTTGCGGGATACATTGCCCCGTTGTTGCCGCTGTGCCCCCTGTGTGCGCAGAGCGGAGATGTGTACACGCTCGACTCGTTGGTTGTTACAGGCAGCAGACATTTGCAGGCTGCGGAGAGCGGTGTGCCCCTGCAGCGTCTCTCGGCGCAGGAGATTGAGCGTTTGGGAGTGACCGACGCGGGTGGTGCAATGAAGTATATGAGCGGTGTCACCGTAAAGGACTACGGTGGTGCAGGCGGTCTCAAGACCGTGTCGGTACGCGGAATGGGAGCGCAGCACACTGCCGTCTTTTACGACGGTGTTGCGGTGGGCGACTGTCAGAGCGGACAGGTGGACCTGGGACGTTTTTCTACCGAAAATCTTGGTGCACTGCAATTTGTGATAGGGCAGGGCGATGATATATATATGTCGGCACGAATGTTTGCGTCGGCAGGAAGCATCTTGCTCGAGACACGGTTGCCCGAGGGCGATTATATGCGTGCTACGGTGCGTGCTGCCTCGTTCGACACATACAAGGCGAGCCTTCTTGCGGGCCGCTCGTACAGTAAAGGATTGAAATGTTCTCTTTTTGCCGATTATACAAACTCGGCAGGCGATTATGGATACACGATAGACAATGTGCGCGGAGACATCGTCGGACGGCGTGTGAATGCCGACATTGAGGCTCTGCGTACCGAGGCTAACCTGCAGTGGAGCAGCGGCAATGCCCACACTGTGCGTGCAAAGCTCTATGGCTACGGCTCGCGTCGCGGTGTGCCCGGTGCGGTGATTGTCGATAACCCGTTGAGCAGCGAGCGCCTGCTGTCGAGGAATTTCTTCGGGCAGATACACTATGAATATGTGGCGTCGGGAAGCGTGCGTATGAAGGCTGCACTCAAACAGAATTACTCGTTCGACCGCAACAGACAGCCGGCCGCATCGGCCACCCACGAGTTTTCCCAGTATGAGACCGATGCTTCCTGCACTGTAAAATGGCAGCCTGCTGACAAACTCTCCTTTGTCCTTTCCGAGGAACTTTTTTATAACACTCTCAGTACAAGCAACCGCCACAATGCAATGTCGTCTGTTCCCGAGAGGCTCACTGTGCTCTCGGCCGTTGCTGCGCGTTACTGCCTGGGGCGGGTATGTGCAACGGTGTCGTTGCTGCACAGTTACGCCGAGGAGTGGACCTCGAAGGGCGAGGTTGCTCCCCCGCGCTCGCGCTTCTCCCCCTCGTTGGTACTGTCGGTGCAGCCCGCTGGCAGCGGTTGGCTGCTGCGTGCATCGTACAAGGATATTTTCAGGCTGCCCACGTTCAACGACCTCTATTACCGCGAGAGCGGCAACTACAAGCTGCGCTCCGAGAAGAGCCGTATGCTCAATGCGGGGGTGGCATATGCCGGCAGTGCGGGAGGGTGGCTCACGTCGCTGCGCTTCTCGCTCGACGGCTACTGCGGGCGCGTCGAGGACAAGATTGTTGCCGTGCCGGGAATCTTTGTGTGGAAGATGAGCAACGTCGACGATGTAAGCCTCACTGGTGCCGATGCCAATCTCTCGGCCGATATTGAGTTTGGAAAGGCTGCACAGCTCACCCTCGCGGCTGCATACAGCTATATGCGCGCCGTCGACGACGGGAAGGACTCTTCCACAAAAGGGCACCAGATAATATATACACCGCTGCACTCGGGCTCTCTCTCGGCTGCACTGCATACTGCCGTTGCCGATTTTGGATACTCGCTCCTGTGGAGCGGCGAGCGCTACCGTCTTGCGCAGAATATCCCCTCGACACGTGTCGGCGGGTATTACGACCATTCGTTCAGTGTCTCGCGCAACTGGAATGTATCCTCGGCTGTGCTCACTGCAAGGATAGAGGCAATGAATATTCTCGACAGGAATTACGAGATTATACGCTACTATCCTATGCCCGGAAGAAACTATCGTCTATCATTAACCCTTAATTTATAATTTATGAAAAAAATGCCATTAAAATCTTTGTTTCTCTCGGCGGTGTGTGTGTTTGCGGGTATTGCCCTTGTGTCGTGCAGCAACGACGACGATAATGCCCCCGGCGGCGCTGCGCCTGCGGCAAGCGACGGCTGCTATGTGCTGAACAACGGAAATTGGGGCGGCAACGATGCATCGTTGCAGTACTACGATTATACAACAGGCCTTGCAACAGCTCCCGACGCCGATGCAAATATCTTTGCGCTACAGAATGGCGCGATGCTCGGCGACCTTGCGCAGGATATGCTGTGGGTAGAGGATAAACTGTTCGTGTCGGTGAGCGGCTCGCAAAAGCTCGAGGTGCTCGACGAGGATGGCAAGCGTCTGCGCGAGCCTTATCTTTACGGCGGGGAGGGTGCTTCGCCCCGTATGCTCGCAACAGACGGGAAGTATGTGTATGTGACAAACTACGACGGTAACGTCTATGTCTACAGTGCTTCCACTGCCGAGTTTGTAAAGACAATAGCGGTGGGCGCACGTCCCGAGGGAATAAGCTGCACCAATGGCGTGCTTGTAGTGAACAATTCGGGCGACCTCTACGCGTACAACGGTACAGTGTCGGTAGTCGACCTCAATAGCGGAGAAAAGCGCGATATACAGCTTGTGAATCCTTATACCGCGAGCGTTGTGTGCAACGGCGATGTATATATAATAGACAGCGGCAACTACTACGATGTTCCCTCTACTGTCTACCGTGTTTCTGTGGAGGAGGCGACGGTTGAGGCTCTGGGTTTCGCAGCATCGGCAATTGCAGCATACGAGGAGAAGATTTATTATGTGAACAACGAGTGGAGCTACGAGGTGAACAATTATGTGACAAGCCCTCTCTATGTCTATGATACAGTTACAGGCGAGAACGTCGAGGTTCTTCCTGCCGAGGCTATGACAAATGTTAATTCCCTCTCGGTGAACCCCTCGAATGGCGATATTTACGTGGGCTATACACAGTACGGCGTGCTTGGCACAATGAATGTATATTCCCTCACTGGTGAGGCGAAGGGTACGTTTACTGTAGGATATTATACAACAGGAGCATATTTTGAAAACTGATAGAATAAAAGGACTTTTTCTGCTGCCGGTGGTGGCAGCACTTGTTTGTCTAGCCGTTGCCTCGTGCAGCGGCGGGGCAAGGGCTGTTGATGCGGCAGTGGCAGGCGATACGCTTGCAATGCGACACGCGTCGCTGTTGACGATTGTGGAGTGCGACGGTTATACGGTTGCCGACGTGACGAACCCGTGGAGCGGTGGAGTGATGGGCCGCTACATTCTTGTGGATAAGGGTGCATCGCTGCCCGAGGGGCTGCCTTCGGGACGAGTGCTACGCACTCCGCTCGACAGTATGCTGGTCTTCTCTACCGTGCACGCAGAACTTATATGCAGCCTCGGTTGCGCCAATGCCATAAAGGGTGTGTGCGAGGCGCAATATATGACGCAACCCTCTCTTGTTGCCGGGCTTGCTGACGGTGCGGTTGCCGATTGTGGCAGTGCGCTCAATATAAACGTGGAGCGTGTGGTGCAGTTGTCGCCACAGGCCGTGTGGGTGCTGCCGTATGAGAACGGCGGCTACGGCAAGCTCGACAAGCTGCCATACACGCTTGTGGAGTGTGTGGAGTATCTGGAAAATTCTCCGCTTGCGGCAGCCGAGTGGGTACGTTTCTATGGCCGTCTGTTGGGGTGCGCCTCTGCTGCCGACTCGCTCTTTGCGGTTGTTGAGTCCTCTTACCTGTCGTTGCGCGACAGCCTGGCGCGCTGCACGTCCCGTCCCACGCTTATGTGCGAGCTCAAAAGCAGCTCGGCCTGGTATATGCCTGCTGCAAAAAGCACGATGGGACAGTTGTACAGCGATGCGGGTGCCGATTATCTTTTCTCTTCGTACGGCGGCAGCGGCTCTGTGCCTCTTGCCTTTGAGACGGTGCTGCACCGTGCCGCAGATGCTGACTTCTGGCTCATAAAATACGGCGGCGCGCAAAAGACATATAAGAGCCTTACTGGGGAGTATGGCGGATACGCGCACTTCCGTCCCTACAAGGAGCGCAGGATTTTTGCCTGCAATTTGAGCGAGAGGCGTTTCTACGAGGAGACTCCTTTCCGTCCCGACATTCTCCTGCGTGAGCTTGCGTCAATCTTTCACCCCGATATTACCGACGGTTATAAAAGACGATATTATGAGGAACTTGAGGAGGAATGAATATTTTATGATGATTGTTGCCGTGCTGTCGGCTCTGCTGCTGTTTGTGGCGAACCTCTTTTGGGGTGCTGTCAGCGTGCCGGCCTCCGAGGTGCTGGGGGTCCTTACTGGTAGCGCCCCCGAGGATTCTGCGTGGAGCCTCATAGTGATTGGCTCGCGTCTGCCGCAGGCTGCGACGGCCTTTCTTGCGGGCGCGGCACTCTCGGTAGCGGGCCTTATGCTGCAGACGCTCTTCGGCAACCCTCTTGCCGGCCCCGAGGTGTTTGGAATAAACAGCGGTGCGGGAGTGGGAGTGGCCGTGGTGATGCTGCTTCTGCAGGGTACTTTTGCCGCTGGTGCACTGAGTCTCTCGGGGTATGCGGCTGTGCTTGCGGGAGCCTTCCTGGGAGCGTTGCTTGTCATAGCCATTATATTGGGATTGTCTTCTTGGGTTCGCAACAGCCTCTATCTGCTCATCGCAGGTCTTGCGGTGAGCTATCTTGCTTCGGCTGTAATTACGCTGCTCAACTATTTCTCCACGGCCGAAGGGGTACACTCGTACCTCATTTGGGGTATGGGCGATTTTGGCGGAGTGTCGTTGGAACATCTGCCGCTGTTTGCCGTGCTGCTCATAGCTGCGCTTGTGGCTTCGTTTATGATGGTGAAGCCTTTGAATGCTCTCCTGCTTGGCGATGCGTATGCTGCTAATCTGGGGGTGCACACAAGGCGTGCGCGCGGTATCTTGCTCCTGCTCACGGGATTTCTCACGGCAACGGTAACGGCCTTCTGCGGGCCTGTCTCTTTTATAGGGCTTGCAGTTCCGCATTTTGCCCGTCTCGCCCTGCGTACAAATAATCATATTTACCTGCTCCCCTCAACATTGCTGTTGGGTGGTGCAGTGGCGCTGCTCTGTAATCTTGTCTGCCAGCTTCCCGGCGACAGCGGACTCATTCCTTTGGGGGCTATAACTCCGCTCATCGGTGCTCCCGTTATACTGTATGTTGTGTTGCGCGACAAGGGGTCTCGATAAAATAATATGGCATAAAATCAATTATTGGTGTCCGATAAAAATCGGTTAAGCTAAAAATAGTATGCTCGGCAGCTGTATAACAGCGGTCGAGTATTATTTTTTTATTCCAAGCCCCCCTTAATCAAACAGAGTTTGTTGCGGTGGTGATTTCTCTACGGATAA
>JAFYSC010000048.1 GCA_017546635.1 Bacteroidaceae bacterium
AAAATTAATTACTTTCTTTTCTTGCCTACATACTCGTCAGAAACGGTAAGTTTCTTGCGACCTTTTGCGCGACGAGATGATAATACGCGACGACCATTCTTTGTGGCCATTCTCTCACGGAAACCGTGCTTGTTCTTTCTCTTTCTGTTAGAGGGCTGAAATGTTCTTTTCATCGTTTATATCTATTTAATTGTTTACTCAAAAGTACTTTGCGCTTTCAGCCTGCAAAATTAGTTTTTTTTTTGGAATTGACAAAGTATTCTCGGGTAAATTTAGATATTTGTCTAAAATAATTAACTAAATAGGCTGCTTTTTGGGCTATTAGATTTCGGCAATAACCTCAACCTCAACAAGAACATTCTTGGGGAGAGTCTTTACAGCAACGCAAGAACGTGCGGGCTTGCTTGTGAAGTACTCTGCATATACGGCGTTGAATGCTGCAAAATCGCCCATATCGCTAAGGAAGCAGGTTGTCTTTACTACTTTCTCAAATGAAGTTCCAGCCTCGGCAAGAACTGCAGAAAGGTTCTTCATAACCTGTGTAGCCTGTGCTGTGATATCCTCGGCCTCCACGTTGCCTGTTGCGGGGTTGATGGGTATCTGGCCCGATGTGAAGAGCATATTGCCGCAGATGATTGCCTGTGAGTAAGGACCGATTGCCTCGGGGGCAGCGCTTGTATAAACTTTCTTGATCATAGTTGTATGTTTTTTATAATGTTATTCTGTATTCTTTACATAAGGTCGCAGATGTTGTATCCGGCGTCCTTGATGGCTTTCTTGATCTCTTCTATCTGCTCGAAGTTACGTGTCTCCATATATACACGCAAGAAGCAGCCGTTGATGTTCATTGCCGCGTTTGCACGCTCGTGGTGTACGCCGATAACGTTGCCGCCGTGCTCTGCAATGATGCTCGATATGTTGAGCAACTGTCCGGGCTTGTCGATGAGCTCTACTGTGAGCATACAAGAACGTCCCGATCTTGCAAGACCGCGTTTTACTACACGGTCGAGGAAGTTCACGTCGATGTTACCTCCCGATACTACGCATATAACATTCTTTCCCTTGATGGGCACCTTGTTGAACATTGCTGCTGCAACCGATACTGCACCGGCACCTTCGGCTACGAGCTTCTGTCTCTCAATCATCGAGAGGATTGCTGCTGCTACCTCGTCATCGGTAACAGTTACAATATCGTCGATGTATTTGCTGCAGAACTCGAATGTGTTCTGTCCGGGCTCTTTCACTGCGATACCGTCGGCAATGGTCGATACGCTGTTCAGACGCTCAATCTTCTTGTTGTGCAGTGAGTTTACCATACTGGGTGCTCCTGCAGCCTGTACACCGTAAACCTTTATGTTGGGGTTGAGTGATTTTACTGCGAATGCGATACCCGAAATGAGACCGCCGCCACCTACGGGAACGATGATTGCGTCAACATCCTTCATCTGGTCGAGAAGCTCAAGACCTATTGTACCCTGACCTGCGATTACATCAATGTCATCGAAGGGGTGGATGAATGTGTACCCGTGCTCGTCGCGCAACTGCAGTGCACGTTGGTAAGCATCGTCATAAACACCCTCTACAAGGCAAATCTCAGCTCCGAAACCTCTTGTTGCCTCAATCTTTGAAAGAGGAGCGCAGTCGGGGAGACAGATGATAGAGTGTATGCCGTTCTTTGTCGCTGCCATTGCCACACCCTGTGCGTGGTTACCTGCCGAGCAGGCAATAACACCCTTCTCCTTCTCCTCGGGCGAGAGCTGCGATATCTTGTAGTATGAACCGCGAACCTTGAACGAGCCTGTGAACTGCAAGTTCTCGGGCTTCAGGTATACGTTTGCCTCGGGGTTGATGAGGGGTGCTGCAATAAGGTCTGTGCGACGGATTACATCCTTGAGCACATACGATGCGTGGTATATTTTATCCAGTGTAAGCATCTTTTATAAGTTTTAGGGTTTAACAGTGCGAAGATACAACCTTTTTCGCGAATAATATGTAACAGCGCTTAATTCTTTTAAAAATATTGTTATTAAGTGTGTTAATACAAAAAAATATCCCGAAAATAGAGTCGGGATATTTGTCAATTCGGCAATATGCAGATGCTTGTGCGTTGCAAGGTATTTAATCTAAAATCACTCCATACTGAGTCCCAGAATATCCATATTGCGCATTGCCTGCTCGTCGCCCATTGCTGCGGCGCGGCGGAATGCCTCGGCAGCTGCTGCACGGCGGTGCTGACGGTGGTCAATCACCCCTTTTATATTCAGTGCGCGCGGGTCGTTGCTGTATGCCGAGAGTTTCTTGCGCAGTGTCTCGTAGTCGGGGTGGGGGTTATTGGCGAGCTCGGCCACAATGTTGTTCAGCTCGTGCGAGCTGCTGTCGCTCAAATTGTGGTAGTAGACGCGTGTGCAGCAGGCGCTCCTGTAATTTGCCGAGGCGCTGTCGTTGCACAGTGCGGCATAGTGCTTGCCGCCGTTGTACTTCTGCAGATAGGCTATGCGCTCCTTGTTGCTCTTCATCGCCTGCAGACGGTTTATGAGCGTGTCGCTTCCTGGGGTGTTGTGCTCAAGGTCGGTATATATGAGATGCCAGTGCTTGCCTCCGTCGGCAACCTCAAATACGCTGTCGGGCAGGCTGGTGCGCTGCTTCAGGTGCTTGCACAGTGCGGCTGCTCGTTTGTAGCCGAGCTTGGGGGTTATGTTATCGCGGAGGTCGGGCGATGTGAATCCTACAATCTGCACCGACTCAATGTCTGCTCCACTGCCGTTGGCAAGCGAGGTCAGCAGTTGTACTATGCTGTCTATCGTATGGGCATTGTTCCAGTATGAAGGGTCGAGCCTCTGGCTGTTCATCGGAAAATGCACGGAGCTTGCGGGAATTGCCGTAGCGTATATGTCTGCTGCTTCCACGACAGGGATGTAGCCCGACATATTGCTGACGTATGGGTTGTCGTATGCTAGCTGGTCGGCAATGGTCGTCTGCCTCTTCACGGGGTGGCAGCTTAGTGCGGCGGGCATCGGCAATATTATCTCCACTGTGTCGAGCGAGCCCGATATTCCGTCGGGGCTGATATATTCGCTGTAGACTACTCCTATGAGCGTGTCGGTAACCATCTCTTCGGGAATTGCCAGTGTGTAGCTGTTTACTCCCTCTCTCCCGAGTTCGGGCGTATAGCCATACTGCCTGGCGTATCTCTTTGCGTAGCGCCTGCCCTGGAATCGGCGTGTGGTGTCATTCACACAGGTGTCGGGGCAGCATATCTGGCTCACAAGTATAAGCTCGTCGTTCTTAGGCATTTTGTTTATGCGGTAGTTGAGTGTGACGTACCAGCAACTGTCGCTGTGGCTCAGGTTGTAGCTCTCGGGAGAAAAGCCTTGTGCTTGAACGGTGCTGCACATAAGTACAACGGCAAAGATTGTAGTGATGAATTTTTTCATACGGCTCTGTTTTTTGTTAATGTCAAGATAGCAACATTGTTCCTTGCCCTATTGTTTGCCGTTGTACCATAATTAACAGACTGTGTGCGCATAAAAAGACTGTGCCTGCTAATGCCGGCACAGTCTTTTTAGAAACATCATTCTTCCCTTTGCGAAAGGATTTTCAGTGCTTTGTCCTTGCTCGACGAGAAGGTGAATTCTCCAATCAGTTTTTCAATCTCTTTTTTGCCTATAATATGCGGCGCAAGATATTCAAGGGCCTCCAATCTGCTGCTGTCAAAAGAGAGGAGCGACAAAAGTTCAGCAGCCTGCCTGCAACTGAAACGGTTACCGATGATGCCCGCCCTTATGATTGTTATTTTGTCACTGTCGAAGCTGCCTTCACCGATAAGGCTGCATAGTAGCTTGAAATCGTCGTCCGGGATTATCTTATGCTGCGGTGTAGGGTGTCTCCTGTCATTGTGCTGCATCTCTTTGTTGTGCGACTGGTTTTTAGTGTCCGTAATCTCCGTAGCAGCGGCTTGTGACGCTCCCGCTGCGAGCATCAGGCAAAGTAGTATCCTTATTATATTCTTCATACAGGCGTTTGTCCGTTAGTTGTAGAAATCTTCATTTTCGATGAGAGAAATAATCTCCTTCAGCTTTTTGCTGTCGATGCCGTCAATCACATACATCTGCGGCAGGATGGACTTGCACATTATTATGCACTTGTTCGATGCGAGCAGCCATACCTTATCCTTTTTACCAATGGTTATCTCAACGGCTTTTACTCCGTCGTAGGTTGTAACGCGTATATTGTCGTATGTGAGGTCGTGGTGCTTCTTGTTGTATGCGAGCTGAATGTTTCCTTTGCGGTCGAAGCTGATGCGTGCCGATTTTCCCTCCTCGCGGGTTTTTCCGTTACCTTTTATCAGGTGCGACTTTTTCATATAGAAGTTATAGTCGTACTTTGCCGACCTGTCGTAGATTGCAGTGGTGCTGTAACACGGGCTCCAATTACTGCCGCGCACAATGTAGATCTTGTTCTTGGGGTCTTTGGGTATTGAAATTTTATCATTGGTACTTTGCAGGATAAAGAAATCCTCCTCCTCGTTCACCTGGTTGAACTCGGCCCACACGCCGCGTTTCATTCCGGGACGGTACTCGAGCCATCTGTCATTGTCGCGTACAAAATATCCGTCATACTCAACGCCGCCGCCGTCGCGGTAGCAGTAGAACAGGCCGTCGGGCTCGGGGCAGTGCCAGTATATGTCGAGTGTGTTATATACAATCTCCCATTTGCCGTTTTTCTCACGGTCGACAAAGATTTTGTTCTTTTTAAGTTTGGGGATTGCAATGCGGCATTTCTTGTTCTTCAGATAAAAGAACTCGTCGGTCTCCTTGTACTGTTCGTAGCTCGACCATTTTCCTGCGCGGTCGGCAGGACGGTATTCCACCCAGTCGTTGCCGTTCTTTACAAAGTAGCCTCCTTCGTACGATACCAGCGCGGTTGTCTGTGCAAGTAGCGGAAGCAGCCCGGCCACAATAAGGGCAAAGGCAAGAATCATTTTCTGTTTCATAATTATATCGTTTTTTGGTTGTCCTGTTTGTTTTTTATGGTATTACTTTTTGGGTGAACTCTTGGGCATAACCTGCCGGCTCTTTTCCTTGTCTACGGCCGGTGTCTTTGGACGCACCTCGCCGCTACGCTGACGGGTGCTGTTTATTTGTACAGCCCCGCTTGTCTGCAACGGTTGATTGTTCGCATTTACCTGTATTGCAGGCTCACGTGAATAATGGACAGTCTCTGTTTTACCGTCTTCTGTGCGGATAGTATCTGTAAAATATTCGCACATACCGTTCAGTATTCCCATTAGCGCTAATTGCGAAAAATTGATAATGTTGCCGTTGGTGTATGCGATGAGCACGTGCTGTTGGTCAAAGTCTTCGGTTATGATGAGCGAGTGCTCGCTGTCTGCAAATATTATCTGCTGCTCTCCTTCGGCACGCACGTTGTTTATCAGCGGTATTCCAAAGAGTTCCTCCGTGGCGCTCACATCGTATTTGTCGAGAATACTGCATATTTGCGAGTATCCTTGTGGCGTAGTGGAACTTATTGTCGCATATTCGGTGATGAACAGCTTGTGTCCGCTGTCTGTGGCCGTCATTGCCTCAATCTGGTCTATAAAGCCGTTTATCATAGAGTCGCTCACAAGTTCGTATTCTACGTCCTCGCCGTTGAGCTGAGCAAGTTCGTCGAGCAATATCCTTATGCTGTTTTCCTGGGCTGTTGCAGTGCATAGTACAAATACCGCAAGCATTGCCATTGCAAATATCTTTTTCATATTGTAGTTTGTCTCTTAGGGTTAGAATAAATCAAAGTCGAGGCTGAACTCCCCTTCGTTGAGTATCTTGAATGCGCTGTAAGGCAGTCCCACGA
Organism: Bacteroidaceae bacterium; assembly: GCA_017546635.1. GTDB lineage: Bacteria > Bacteroidota > Bacteroidia > Bacteroidales > Bacteroidaceae > HGM04593. Next base: position 5,854 of record JAFYSC010000048.1, read on the forward strand.
TGAACACCACTGTGAGTGTGTTGTTGCCGCAGTCGTTTATCACGAGCAGGTTATTGTCGTTGCTGTACACCACAGAGAGCATTCCGTCCTCGCGTGTGAGAGCCATAAGTTCGAGTCCCTTCACGTTGTCCTCCTCCTGCAGGAATGGCTGCATAGCCTGGTAGAGCAACCTGTAGCCCTGTTCGCCGGTAGTGCAGAAGCGGCGTATGCTCTTCATCTTGCCGAATATCTGCTTGGCCTCGTTGTCTGCAATGTTGGCAATGGGTAGCATCTGCTTGAGCATATTGAGCGAGATGTATGCATAGTTTATTTCGTTCGAGCGTATGCGGGCAGCCTGCTGTATTATCTTCTCGGCCTCGCTCTTACCGTTTCCTGCCGCGGTGTTGTCCTGCGCTGTCGACGGAGCGGCTACGGACAGCACAAACAATAGCAGCGTGGTTATAAAAATATTACGTCTCATAGTGTCTGTTTTTATCTGTTGAAATAGTAGTGTATGAATGTCGACTGTTTAAGGCCGGCCGACACGGCCTGTATATTCCTTTGTGTGTTGTTTGCCGATAGCTTGAGGTCGCCAAGCACAGCCTGCATACATTGCATAGCCTCCTGCGGAGTGTTGTAAGTGTCCCTCTCATATGCCTCATACAGTATCTCGTCATTGACTTGTGTCGAGGTCCCGCTGTTGTGAAAGACTATAGCCGCAGCTATGCACGCAGCTGCAATTGTGGCTGCATACCATAGTATCGAGGGTTCTTTCTTACTTTTTGTGCTCCTTTTCTTGTCGGCCTGCGATTGCGCTTCGTCGAGCATTGCTTCGAGTCTTTCGGCTGCGCCGGCTGGCATTGCGGGACACTCTTGTGGCTCGTTGCAAAGGCTCAGCACAAGCTCTTTGTCTTTAAGGAGCGTAACAGGAACATCGTTGTTGCGCAGATAGCTGCACAGCCTACGTTCTTCCTCGGGAGTGAGTGTAGCTTCGAAAAAGCCCTCAATCATTCTTGTCAACTCTTTTTCTTCCATTGTTCAAACTCCTTGTTATTATACATTATTATAATATTCCCTGAATTTCTTGCGCACCCGCGATACTATTACACGTATATTTCCTTGTGTTAGTCCGGTTATTTTTTCAATCTCTTCGGTGCTCGTGCCGTTCATCGTCATTTGCATAATTCTTCTGTGTTGCTGCGGGAGGCTGCTTAGGAAGTGCGCTATGAACTCTTTTGTCTCTTTGGCTTCTATGCCGGGTGGAGAGGGCAATTGTATCTGTTCAATGTCTGTCAGCGGGTCGCTTCCTTTTGCTCTTATTGCCCGCCAGCGGTCGATGCAGATGTTGT
>JAFYSC010000049.1 GCA_017546635.1 Bacteroidaceae bacterium
CCTGCTTGTCATTGCGGCTAACGGCTGTTTTAAGGGTGTTGCGGATCGCCCTCAGTTAGCCACGCAGTGCGCGTCTAACTAGCGGTTGGACGGTCCTCACACTATTTCCTTAAAACCGCCTACCCGCAATTGAATTTCTTTTCGGCGTGCAGTTGGTCTGAAAATTACCTGCTTAAACAGATAAAATTATATGGTGTTCCATTAATATAAGCAAATTACCCACACCTTTTTTCTACTGAGCCACCAAGAGGCATAAGCAAGGACAAAAAGAGCCGTTGCAGCGGGTGATGAACTGTGCTGCAACGGCTTTACATCAGGAATATCCTTTCCCGAAGAGCGTCATACGTAACCTTGCTTTATAAGTTCGTCGGCCACAGTGAGGAGCTCGTCGTACCATTCCTTGCCGAAACGCTCAATGAGCGGCTCCCTGAGGAACTGATAGGCACGTATCCCCTTGCGGCGGCCAGCAACCTGCGCCGTACGGCACACATCCCACTTGTGGAAGTTCACTGCCGTAAGGTCGCCCGTCTTGCTCAGTCGTGCAGGATAGAGATAGCACGATATAGGTTTACGCCACGTAACACGGCCCTCGTTATAAGCCTTTTCTATAAGGCAGATACAGCAGCCGTTCTCATCGCGCGAGGCAAAGACACAATCCTTCCCGTTGACAATGGAGGTCACCAGGTCGCCGTCCCTGTCACAATACACCACCCCCTGTTCCTCGACAACGGCACGCGCCTCGGGAGTCATCTCCTCCTCGACAACGGGCAGCACCGCCTCCAATTGAGCAACCTCGTCGAGCGCAACGGGCGCACCTGCATCACCCTCGACACAGCATATACCCTTGCAGTGCGAGGGGTTGCAACAGAAATATTCCTGAAACATCGCAAACGAAACTATAGCATCGCCAATCTGTACCATTTTCCTTTAATTTTAGAGTTATACTAATGAGTCTGAGCCAAAATTCCCTTTCGGCGCAGACTCATCATATTGTTTATAAATTGTCGTTTCCATCGGCAAATTACGGGCACTTACCCTTTTCACCGACTATCCGATTGCTGCAAGAAGCAGGCAAATCAGATGAGGCAAGTACCTGTCATATCGGCAGGAGTCTCAAGTCCCATTATCTTGAGGATTGTGGGAGCAACGTCGGCAAGGATACCGTCCTTGATTGTGGCGTTCTTGTCGTCGGTTACAAACACACAGGGAACAGGATTGAGCGAGTGCGCTGTGTTGGGCGAGCCGTCGGCATTGACAGCATTGTCGGCATTACCGTGGTCGGCAATGATGATAGAGTCGTAACCGTGAGCCTTTGCAGCCTCGATTACATCCTTGAGGCAAGCGTCAACAGCGGTAACAGCCTTTTCAATTGCGCTGTAGATACCTGTGTGGCCCACCATATCACCGTTTGCAAAGTTCACAACGATGAACTCGTACTTCTCGGCGTTAATCTCGGCAACAAGCTTATCCTTAACCTCGTATGCGCTCATCTCGGGCTGGAGGTCATATGTAGCAACCTTGGGAGAGGGGACAAGGATACGCTCCTCGCCCTCGTAGGGAGTCTCGCGGCCACCGTTGAAGAAGAATGTAACGTGGGCATACTTCTCGGTCTCGGCAATGTGCAACTGCTTCATACCCTGCTTAGACACATACTCGCCAAGAGTATTCTCCACATTCTCCTTGTCGAAGAGGATGTATACACCCTTGAAGCTTGCATCGTAGGGAGTCATACAGTAGTACTGCAATCCGGGAATGGTATGCATACCAGCCTCGGGCATATCCTGCTGTGTAAGAACAACGGTAAGCTCCTTGGCACGGTCGTTACGGTAGTTGAAGAAGATGACAGCATCGCCCTCGCCTATACGTCCGTCCATAGTGCTGTTCACGATGGGATTAACGAACTCGTCGGTAACGCCCTCGGCATAAGACTCCTGCATTGCAGCAACCATATTGTCGGCTTTTTTACCCTCGCCGTTCACAAGAAGGTCATAGGCAATCTTCACACGCTCCCAACGCTTGTCGCGGTCCATTGCATAGTAGCGGCCCACGATTGTAGCGATGTTCATATTCTTGCCTGTCAGCTGCTCTATGAAGCCTGCACCGCTCTTGGGGTCGGTATCGCGACCGTCCATAAAGCAGTGTACGTATGTCTCCTTTACACCGGCCTCAACAGCCATATTGTATATTGCCTCGAGGTGCTCCAGAGAGCTGTGCACGCCACCGTCCGAAGCAAGACCCATAAAATGGAGTTTCTTGCCGTTGGCCTTTGCATACTCTACAGCAGCTACGAGCTGGGGATTCTGTTTGATGCTACCGTCGGCAATTGCGCGGTTAATCTTGAGAAGGTCCTGATATACTACGCGGCCGCCACCGATGTTAAGGTGACCTACCTCGCTGTTACCCATCTGTCCTGCAGGAAGACCTACATTCTCGCCACTTGCCTGAAGCTGAGAATTGGGGTAGTTGCTTACGAGATAATCCCAATAGGGAGTGGGAGTACTGAAAATAACATCACCTTTACCCTGGTTGCCAATGCCCCAACCGTCCAAAATTACCAATAGTGCTTTTTTACTCATAATTGTATGTTTTTAGAAAATCGTTTACGACAAAAATCGCGTCCGTGCGCAACGTGCAGCCGCATAGGGCAGTACCTGCGCAACGCGACTGCTAAGATAGTGCAAATATTCGAGACTGAGAGTGACTGAGAGAAAAAATATGGTTCCTTTGCTTAATTTATGCAAACGCGCGTTTTTTTTAACAAAAAGTGGGGACTTGCTCTTGAAAAAAGAGTAACTTCGCAGTTTGAAACAAAATACAACTGTTTTTTTGAGTATGGAACACCCTTTGCACCTGTTCGGTTACTGCCCCCGCTGCGGCAGCAACAACTTTGGAATAAACGACTTCAAGTCGAAGAAATGCCACGACTGCGGCTTTGTTTTTTATTTCAATGCCCTTGCAGCTACAGTCGCCGTTATCTTCAACAGCCGTGGCGAGCTTCTGGTTGCCCGCAGGGCAAAAGAGCCGGCAAAGGGGACACTGGACCTACCGGGAGGATTTATCGACAGTTTTGAGACTGCCGAAGAGGGCGTTGCACGCGAGGTAAGCGAAGAGACAGGGCTGAGCGTCGCATCGTGCGAATACCTCTTTTCGCTGCCCAACAAATACATATACTCGGGATTCGAGGAGCACACGCTCGACCTTTTCTTCGCCTGCAAGGTGACAGACGAGAGGCTGCCCCGTGCCAATGACGATGTCGAGCAGCTCTATTGGATGCCATTAGAGACAATCGTGCCCGAGCAATTCGGCCTGCAATCCATACGCAAAGGCGTAACAAGAATATTGGAAATGTACAAAAAATAAGAAGAGACTATATATGAAGAAATTTCTGGCAATAGCGATGCTTGCCCTTGCAGGCGTTGCCACACAAGCACAAACAACAGCAGACATCACCGACAGCAAGTGGATTATGGACGAATGCCGCCGTTTGATGAGCGACAAGGAGTACCCTGCAGCACTGTCGTTCATCAGGAACATCGACTACAGGAAGCTCGACTACAAGGAGCGTCAGGAGAGCGAATACCTATGCGCCACCGCAACATTCTTTGTCGACCCGTTGAATGGACGGGCACTGATGCTGCAATACCTTGACGATTATCCCGAGAGCGCCAAGCGCGACATTCTGGCGGCCTACATTGCCGAGACATACTACTACTCAAGGAAGTTCCAATTGGCATACGAATGGTTCACCAAGGCCGACTTCGAGCGTCTGTCGCCCGAAGAGCGCGAGCGCGCGATGCTCTATTATGCACTCTCGGCACAGGAGACCGGAGAGAGCGAATTTGCACAGCAGATGCTGAAGGTTATGAAAATGACAAGCAAGCGTCACAAGAACGACGCCATCTTCCATCTTGCCACAATAGACTACTACAACAACAGGCTCGACGAAGCATACGAGGGATTCAAGTCAATAGAGATGGACGACACCTACTATCTGGAAGTGCCATACTATCTTGCCGGAATATACCTCAAGCGAAGCGAATATATACGTGCCGAGAAGCTTGCAAGGCTGTTCCTTGAGCACAACAGCGACCTGAAGCAAGGCATCCCTATGCGCCATATTCTTGGCGGAGCACTATATGGCCAGCAGCGGTACAACGAAGCGATACCCGCACTCGACGAATACCTGTCGATGTGCGAGGAGCCCCAACGCATAGCATATTACCAATTGGCAATGAGCCTTTTTGCAACGGGCAAGCTTCAAGAGGCCACCCCCCTCTTCGACAAATGCACCGACGGGAACGATATAATGGCACAGAATTCCTTTCTGCACCAGGGTATAATAGAACTGAAGCTGAAAGACATAACAAAGGCACGTATGGCATTCGAACAGGCCGCAGCAATGGACTGCGACAAGAACATACGCGAAGAGGCCCTATACAATTACGCGCTATGCATACACCAGACCAGATACTCACCCTTTGCCGAGAGCGTAAAGGTATTCGAGCGCTTCCTGAACGAGTATCCCTCGTCGCCTCACGCACCGCAAGTAGGAAGATATCTTGTTGAGGTATATATGAACACACGCAACTACGACGTGGCCCTGCAGTCCATCAACAAGATAAAGAACCCGTCGGGCGAGATTCTCGGAGCAAAGCAGAACATCCTGTACCGCCTTGGCGTGCAGTCCTTTATAGACAACAATCTGCCCCAGGCGATAGAATATATGAACAGTTCTGTCGCATACTCGAGATACAGCATCGACACACACAGCGACGCACTCTATTGGAGGGGCGAGGCGCAATACCGCCTTGAGAATTATGCCGAAGCAGCAAAAGACTATAAGGCAGTGCTTGCCCTGTCATCGCGCAACAGCAGCGAGGCTCTATATTCACTGGCCTACACGCAGTTCCAGCAGAGGGATTTCAACGGAGCACAAAGCACATTCGGCCGCTACCTGCAAGGTGCAGCACCGGGCAACGAGGCTAAGAGGGCCGACGCATATAACCGTGTGGGCGACTGCTATTTCCACAACAGGAATTACACGACAGCCGCACAATTCTATCTGAAAGCCGCAGAGACCCTGCCGCAACACGCCGATTATGCCCTCTATCAGGCAGCACTTGCACAAGGACTGCAAAAGGACTACACAGGCAAGGTGCAGACCCTCAACACGCTCATCAAGCGTTTCCCCAACAGCAGTTTCGCCGAACAGGCATACTACGAATTGGGACGTTCCTACATTGCCCAGGAGAAGAACGACGAAGCCATAAAGTCGTTCGAGGGACTTATAAAGCACTATCCGAAGAGTTCGCTTGCACGTCGCGCCGCTACAGAAATTGCAATGATATACAACCAGCAAGGCAATCACACAAAGGCAATAAGCGCATACAAGCAGGTCATACGCGACTATCCCCACAGCGAGGAGGCGCAATCGGCTGCACAGGACCTAAAGAACATCTATGTCGAGACAGGCAGCATCGACGAATATGCCGCATTTGCCGAGTCGACACCCGGTATGAAGGCAATCGAGAGCAACGAGCGCGATACGCTCACATACACAGCGGCCGAAAGAATTTATGTAAGACAGAAATACAACGAGGCACGCGAAGCCTTCAAGGATTATCTGCTGAAATTCCCCGAGGGCTCATTTGCACTCGACAGCCACTACTATCTGGGATTGATATACTTCAACCAGAAGGCACCGAACGACGCCCTCGTACACTTTGAGAAAGTGATAGCCTTCCCCGATAACAAATACAGCGAAGAGGCTATGGCAATTGCATCGGAACTGTACTACAACGAGAAGAACTACGGCAAGGCACTGTCACTGTTCAGGCTACTTGCCGAAAAGACAAACAACGGGACACGCCGCAACACTTGCCGTATGAACATTATGCGCTGCGAATACATATTGGGCGAGAACAAGTCGGCAGCGGAGAGCGCAAGTACGCTGCTGTCCGGAGGCAACCTGTCACCCGAGTGGGAGCGCGAGGCCTACTACACAAGAGCCAAGGCACTCATTGCCCTGGGCGAGGAGGGCAAGGCTGCGGGAGACCTTGCCATATTGGCTAAAGACACCCGCAGCAAGCAAGGCGCCGAAGCAAAATACCTGCTTGCCCAGCACTACTACAACTCGAAGGAGTACAACAAGTGCGAGACAGAGATTCTCGAGTACATCGAAATGGGTACAAGCCACTCATACTGGATGGCACGCAGTTTCATACTTCTGGCCGACCTTTATATGGCACAGGAACGCAATATGGAGGCCAAGCAGTACCTGCTGACATTGCAGAACAACTACGAGGCAGACGATGACATTGCACAGATGATTGCAAGCCGACTCGACAGATTGAACAACAGCAACGAGTAAATGACCAACTTTACAAAAAACAAGAGCAATATGAAAAGATATATCATTCTGTGTGCTGCAAGCATACTTATGTCAGGCAGCATATATGCACAAAAAGACACACTCAACGCAGTGGTACAGGTAGAGAACGACTATACCCCGACAGTAACAAAGGCAAGCAAGATTAATGCCACTCCACAAATAGAACTGCAGAACAGCAACGCACCGCTCGACATTGTATTCTCGCAGAAGGCACACCCTTTCAAGCAGTTCACAAGCGAGAGGAACGTAAAGGAAGCACTGCCTACGCAACAGGAGCAGAAGCCAGGCTATGCACGTCTGGGATATGGCACCAACAACAATATCGACGCCAAGGCAATATACAGCATTGCGCCCACAAAACGCGACCATATAGAGCTGCAAGGTTCATTCGGGGGATACAGCACAAGACTGGACGGCATAAGCAACAAATGGGATTCCCGTTTCTACTCCACCGGAATTGGAGCGCAATACACGCACAAGTTCACACCTTTCTCTCTTGGAGTAGAGGCAAGGATGACTAACGACGTGTTCAATTATCAGACATACGATTTCTTCGAGAGAGGAACAGACAAGCAGAACAGCGCCTCATACGGCCTGCTCACAAAGATAATCTCCCGCAGCACAGGCGCATTGTCGTACAAGGCAGACATCGGCTATTATATGAACACACGCAAATACTCGGCTGCAAGAAAGGAGAGGATAACGGAAAACCACATAACAGCCGGCGGAAACATAGAGTACGAGCTTCCCAACGAAGACATACGACGCATAGGAGCAGACCTCGCCATAAACAGTTTCCTGTACAATGGAGCGATGCGCCCTAAAGCAGGCGGCAAGTACAAGGACTACACATCTGTCCGCCTGAGCCCCTACCTCGACTTCAACATCAACGGCATTGGGATACGCCTTGGTGTCAACACCGACATTCTCACTGCGAACGGAGCATTCTTTTCCATTGCGCCAAACTGCAGCATCGAAGGAAAGCTCAATGACAACATTTCGTTCTTCGCATCGGCAACCGGCGGACGTACGCTGAACAGTTTTGCCGTAATTGAAGAACTCTCCCCCTATTGGCTGTACACACCCGGTGACAGACAATACTCTGCAACATACAACATTGCCGATGTGAACGGAGGAGCACGCTTCTCGCTTGCACCACTCTCGGCAGGCATAGCCGCAGGATACTCATACACCAAGGACGACCTTATGTCCTGCCTGTCGGCCTATGACATTATCGGTACGTCATTTGCACAAGCAATTTCGCGCAACCTCTATGTATGCGGAAATATAGGCTACGACTATGGCGGTTGGCTGAAATTTTCGGGCGAGGCACGCTACGACCATTGGAACTGCACAGGAGAGGATTACTACCTCCTCTACAAGCCTATGATAACAGCCTCACTGAAAACCGAGGCACGACTGTACGACGGTCTGTATGCTACCATAGGATACACCTTTACAGGATATACCAAAGCAGGCAGACTGCGCAAGGAGGAGATGAACCTTCTGAATGCCAAGGTGAACTACAAGTTCCACAAACAGTTTGCCGCATACATACAAGGCAACAACCTCCTGGGCAGCAAGCATCATCTGTTCCCCGGATGCGAGGCGCAAGGTGCGAACGTCCTCGGCGGCATAAGCGTCAACTTTTGAGTGACCGCCCTTTGCATAGGGTTCAAAAAAAATACCTAATAAAATAATATATTATTTTAAGGAGAGAATCAGAAAAAAAGCATTGTATTTTTTCCCGAAATAAGCATCAATATACGGGAAACTTTAATACTTTTGCCGCAAAATAAAAAAGATATGTCGAAGAATTTAGTGATAGTTGAGTCACCCGCAAAGGCAAAGACCATTGAAAAATTCTTAGGAAAAGATTTCAAGGTAATGTCGAGTTACGGGCATATATGCGACCTTAAGAAAAAGGAATTCAGCATAGACACGGAAACCTTTGAACCGGAATACGAGATACCCGCCGAGAAACAGAAACTCGTTGCCTCGCTGCGCAGCGAGGCCAAGAAGGCCGACACCGTATGGCTCGCATCCGATGAGGACCGCGAAGGAGAAGCCATAAGCTGGCATCTGTATACAGTGCTTGGACTCAGTCCCGAAAAGACAAAGCGCATTGTATTCCACGAGATTACAAAGACCGCCATACTCAATGCGATAGAGAATCCGCGCAGCATAGACACCAACCTTGTATATGCACAGCAGGCACGCCGCGTGCTCGACCGCGTGGTAGGCTTCAAGCTCTCGCCCGTATTGTGGCGCAAGGTCAAGCCCGCACTCTCGGCCGGACGCGTACAATCGGTAACAGTGCGCCTTATCGTTGAGCGCGAGCGCGAGATAAACAACTTCGTAAGCGAGTCGGGATACAGGGTTACAGCAATCTTTGAGTTGCCCTCAAAAGGCGGTGAGACACGCCGTCTGCAGACAGAGCTGTCGAAGCGCTTCAAGACCCTTGAGCAGGCACAGGCCTTCCTGCAATCGTGCCAGGGCGCAGAGTTCACCATAAGCGACGTGAGCACAAAGCCTCTCAAGAAGAGCCCCGCAGCACCCTTCACCACCTCTACGCTACAGCAAGAGGCGGCGCGCAAGCTGCATTTCACCGTATCGCAGACTATGATGATAGCACAGCGTCTCTACGAGAACGGATATATAACCTATATGCGTACCGACTCTGTGAACCTGTCGTCATTGTGCATAAACTCGGCCAAGAAGGTCATTGCCGAGACATACGGTGACAACTATCTGCACGTGCGCAAATACTCCACAAGCTCAAAAGGAGCACAGGAGGCACACGAGGCAATACGCCCCACATATCTCGAGAACAGCACAATAGAGGGCACAATCCCCGAAAAGCGCCTATACGAGCTGATCTGGAAGCGCACTATCGCATCGCAGATGGCCGACGCTCAGGTTGAAAAGACAACAATAAGCATAGCCATAAGCGGACACGAGGAGACCTTTATGGCAACAGGCGAGGTAACCGTATTCGACGGATTCCTGCACGTATACAAGGAGTCGACCGACGAGGAGACACTCAACACGGCAGATACGACCCAGTTGCCCGCCGTGAACAGCGGCGAGGAACTGCAGCCTGTTGAGATTACAGCCACCGAGCGCTTCACACAGCATCCGCCCCGATACACCGAGGCAAGCCTCGTGCGCAAGCTCGAGGAGCTGGGCATTGGCCGTCCTTCTACATACGCACCTACCATAAGCACTATACAGCAGCGCGAGTATGTCGAGAAGGGGAACAAGACCGGCAGCACACGCAAGTACACCATAATGACGCTGAGTGACGGCAAGATAACCACAAAGGAGGGTAAAGAGAATGTCGGTGCCGAAAAACAGAAGCTTATGCCCACCGACATAGGAATTGTTGTCAACGATTTCCTATTGGAATATTTCCCCGAGATAATGGACTACAACTTTACCGCAACAGTCGAAAAGGACTTCGACGACATTGCCGACGGCAAGAAGGAGTGGACAGCGCCCATAAAGGACTTCTACGGAAACTTCGACCAGCAGATAAGCGGCATATTGCAGACAAAGACAGAGCACAAGGTGGGCGAGCGCGTATTGGGCAACGACCCTGCCAGCGGCAAGCCCGTATCGGTAAAGATAGGACGCTTCGGACCCATCGTACAGATAGGCTCGGCAAACGACGAGGAGAAACCCCGCTTTGCACAGATGCGCCCCGGACAGACATTGGAGACAATTACGCTCGAGGAGGCGCTCTCGCTCTTCACCCTCCCGCGCACACTCGGAGAGTTCAACGGCGAGACAGTGAGCATAGGAGCAGGACGCTTCGGCCCATACATAAAGGTGGGCAGCGAATATGTATCGCTCCCCAAGGGACACGACCCTCTGGGCATAACCCTTGAGGAGGCACAGCAACTCATTGAGGAGAAGCGCAAGGCCGACGCAGAGAAGGTCATAAAGACCTTTGATGATGAGCCCGAGCTTCAGGTACTCAACGGCAGGTTCGGTCCGTATATATGCTACAAGAAGAGCAACTACAAGCTTGCCAAGAACATCAAGCCGGCAGAGCTTACCCTCGAGGAGTGTATGCAGATAATAAACAAGCAGGACGAAGAGGGCAAGCCCGCAGCAAAGACCCGTCGCCGCACCACAAAGAAAAAGTAAATGACACGCATACTGCTCATCGGATATATGGGCGCTGGAAAAACCACATTGGGACGTGCGCTCGCAAAAGAGATTGGTGTAGAATTCATCGACCTCGACCAGTATATCGAGCAACGCTACTGCAAGAGCATAGCCGATATATTCGCGCAGAAGGGCGAAGAGGGTTTCCGTCTCATTGAACAGCGTATGCTGCACGAGGTGTGCGAGTTCGAGAATGTTGTCATATCCACGGGAGGAGGCACACCCTGCTTCTTCGACAACATCGAATATATGAACAGCCAGGGTACCACTGTATTCCTTGACGTTCCACTTGAGAGGCTTTTCATAAGACTGAGCATAGCACGCAGCAAGCGCCCGCTCATAAAGGACAAGAGCGACGATGAGCTGCGCAGCTTTATAAAGGAAAATCTCGAGAAGAGATTGCCGCACTACTCAAAGGCCACATACACCTTTGTAGCCGACAAGCTGGAGGACCGCACACAGATAGCCTCATCGGTAGAGAAATTCATCAGAGAGATATTGCAGACACAATAACCAAAAAACACATTATTGAGTGATATGAGAAAATGGCGTATTGAAGACTCAGAGGAACTTTACAACATCAAAGGTTGGGGAGCCTCGTATTTCAGCATCAACGAAGAGGGCAACGTTGCCGTTACCCCCAAGAAAGATGGAGTTTCGGTAGACCTCAAGCAACTCATCGACGAGCTGCAGTTGCGCGACGTAGCCGCACCTGTTCTTATTCGCTTCCCCGACATTCTCGACAACCGTATCGAGAAGATTTCGGGATGTTTCAAGATTGCTGCCGAGGAGTACAACTACAAGGCAGAGAATTTCATCGTTTACCCCATAAAGGTGAACCAGATGCGCCCTGTGGTCGAGGAGATTATGAGCCACGGCAAGAAGTACAACATAGGACTCGAGGCCGGCTCAAAGCCCGAACTCCACGCGGTAATCGCGATGAACACCAACAGCGATTCGCTCATCATCTGCAACGGATACAAGGACGACAGCTACATTGAGCTCGCACTGCTTGCACAGAAGATGGGCCGCCGCATATTCCTCGTAGTGGAGAAGCTCAACGAGCTCAAGCGCATAGCAAAGATAGGCCGACGCCTGGGCGTGCGTCCCAACATAGGAATACGCATAAAGCTGGCAAGCGAAGGCAGCGGAAAATGGGAGGAGAGCGGCGGCGACGCAAGCAAGTTCGGCCTTACATCGAGCGAGTTGCTCGAAGCACTCGAAATACTCGAGAAATATGATATAAAGGACTGTCTCAAGCTCATTCACTTCCACATAGGCAGCCAGGTAACACGCATACGCCATATAAAGACCGCACTGCGCGAGGCATCGCAGTTCTACGTGCAGTTGCGCAAGCTCGGTTACGATATTGAGTTCACCGACATTGGTGGCGGTCTTGGAGTGGACTATGACGGCACACGTTCGTCGAGCAGCGAGAGCAGTGTCAACTACTCTATCCAGGAGTATGTGAACGACGCCATATTCACATTCGTCGATGCAGCCGACAAGAACAACATACCCCACCCCAACATCATCACAGAGAGCGGACGCTCAGTATCGGCTCACCACGCTATATTGATATTCGAGGTACTTGAGACTGCCGCCCTGCCCGAGATGGACGAGGACTGGGAGGTAGCAGCCAACGACCACGACCTTGCAAAGGAGCTCTACAAGATATGGTGCGAGCTCGACCAGCGTACTATGCTCGAGGCGCTGCACGACGCACAGCAGATACGCGAGGAGGCACTGGAGCTGTTCAGCCACGGTATTGTCGACCTCAAGACCCGTGCACAGATTGAGAGTATGTTCTGGAGCATCACACGCGAGATACAGCTGCTGGCAAAGAGCCTTAAGCACATCCCCGATGACTTCCGCAAACTGCCCAAGCTCCTTGCCGACAAGTACTTCTGCAACTTCTCGCTCTTCCAGAGCCTTCCCGACAGTTGGGGTATAGACCAGTTCTTCCCCATTATGCCCATACACCGTCTGGGAGAGCGCCCCGACCGCAGCTGTACCATACAGGATATGACCTGCGACAGCGACGGCAAGATTACCGACTTCATACACTACAGCAGCAAAGCCGATACACTGCAGGTACACAAGGTAAAATCGAACGAATCGTACTATCTGGGAGTATTCCTTGTTGGAGCCTACCAGGAGATTCTCGGAGATATGCACAACCTCTTCGGCGACACAAATGCAGTGCACATAAGCGTAGACGAGAAGGGATACCACATTGAGAAGATTATCGACGGTGAGGCTGTTGCCGACGTGCTCGACTACGTACAATACGACGCACGCAAGCTCGTCCGCACTGTTGAGCGTTGGGTGACAGGCGCTGTAAAGGAGGGCCGAATAAGCCTCGACGAAGGAAAGGAATTCCTCTCGAACTACCGTTCGGGACTATACGGATACACATATCTCGACTATTGATGAAACAGAAAATCACAGTAATAAAGGTAGGCGGCAAGATTGTCGAGGAGAAGGAGAGCCTCGAGAGTCTTCTCGACCGTTTCGCTTCAATCGAAGGCAACAGGATACTCATACACGGTGGCGGACGCTCGGCAACCCGCATAGCCGAGGCGCTGGGCATTGAGAGCCGTATGGTAAACGGCCGCCGCATCACCGACAGCGAGACACTCAAAGTTGTCACAATGGTCTACGGAGGACTCGTGAACAAGAATATAGTGGCAGGGCTGCAGGCACGCAACGTGAATGCGCTGGGACTGACAGGTGCCGACTGCAACGTAATGCGCGCCCATAAGCGTACGAGCGAAGATATCGACTGGGGCTTTGTGGGCGACGTGGACAGTGCCGACGGAGCAATGCTTGCCAAGCTTATAGGCGAAGGCATTGTACCCATTATGGCACCACTCACACACGATGGCAAAGGCAACCTTCTCAACACCAATGCCGACACCATTGCAGCCGAGACAGCAAAGGCCCTAGCCCCCTATTTCGACGTGACGCTCACCTACTGCTTCGAGCACCCTGGAGTAATGCGCAACCCCGACGACCCCGCAAGCCTCATAGCCCGCATCGACAGCGGGAGCTACAAGGCACTGCTTGACGACGGCACAATAAGCGGAGGTATGATTCCCAAGATTGACAACGCGTTCAATGCCCTCGAAGGCGGAGTGTCGAGGGTGATAATCACACGGGCCGATGCGATAGACGGCAACTCGGGCACACACATCGTAGCTTGACAATGGAGAAAAGGGAAATATCGCACCCGCTGATAGGGAAGATAATCGTAACCTATAATGAACGTGCACGCAAGATAATAATGCGTGCACGTTTCGATGCTATATATATAACTGTACCGCCATATACACCCGACAAGGAACTGGAGAGAGTTCTTGCTGAGTATGGCGAAAGGCTTAAGCGCGACCAGGAGAAAATTCCACAGGAAAGGATAGACTGCAATTTCAGAATAGAGACACAGCACCTGAGGCTTCACCTTGAAAAGACTACGGTTGCAGGGATAGTGATAAAGGGCAAAAACGGCGTATACACCCTATTTTACGGTCCTGAGACCGACTTTGGATGCAAGGATACACAGCAGACCCTACGCAGGGGAATAACAGCAGCCGTACAGCACCGCGCAAAGGAGATACTGCCCCAGCGCCTGCAACAGCTATCCGGACAGCACAACCTGCACTGCAAGAGGATAACGGTGCGCAACACCAGCACACATTGGGGCAGTTGCAGCAGCAGCGGCACAATAAGCCTGAACTTGCACCTCATACTGTTGCCACAGCATCTCATAGACTATGTAATCCTGCACGAACTGTGCCACACTGTAGAGATGAACCACAGCCCGCGCTTCTGGGCACTGCTCGACGAGCTCTGCGGCACAGACTCCAAGAGACTGCGAGCAGAACTGAAGTCCTACAAAGGCAATATCCTATAAAAGGGTAAAGGGAGAGTTATTTGACAGTGAGACGTGCCAGATAATCGTAATGCTCACCGTCGGCACAACGTTCACAATTGAAGCCAGCCTCATTGGCATATAGGGAAAGAGTCTCGAAATCGATATACAGCCAATCGAATGAAGCGCCCTTCACCCCTTTGTAACGCAACTCAAAATCGACCTCACCATAATATCCTGCAGCAAGGTTCACGGTAAACGAACCGTCCTCCTCCTCAAAAAGATAGCGCAAGTCCGAAGAGTCGAGCAGCAGTTGTCCTCCGGGAGCAAGCAGACGCTTTGCACAGCGGAAGAACTCGGGCAAGCGCTCCACCTTACCTACAATACCTATTCCGTTCATTGCCATAAGTACAGTATCGAACTTCTCGACAAAAGTCTCGTCAAAGAAATTGACTAGAGCGGCATCTACACCCCGCTCACGCATCACCTGCACCGAGAGTTCCGAGATATCAATGGCCTTTACGCCCAATCCGCGCTCCATAAGCACCAGCGAATGGCATCCCGAGCCTGCACCAACGTCGAGCACACGTCCGCGGGACAACTCCATCATCCGCTGCTCAAGAGGCGGCATCTCCCCGAAAGTACGGAAGAGAGTTGAAACGGGTATCTCATCCTCGTAGAACATAGAGGAGAGCACACGCAGTTTAGCCGCCTTACCTGTAGAGTGATAATCGGCAATGGCACGTCCCATAGGGTCGCGCTTGGGTTCTATTGTTCTGTTTTCCATTCTGTATATCTAAAAAAGGTGGAAATTACAGTTATTCCACCTTTGTATTTACGCATTGAATCCTATTATTTCAATTTGGCCATTATCCGGTCGACAATATGCTGCGGCTGTATATCCATACAACGGTAATCGCCGAATTTACAAGGCTTGTCGCCAAAAATGGAACAGGGGCGGCAGTCCAACGGCAACTGTATGCAATCCTCCTCTTTCTGTCCCCAGCCCAAAAAGCCTGCGAGCGGCGATGTTGCTCCCCAAACAGAGAGCACGGGGGTGTTCACGAGCGATGCCACGTGCATATTTGCCGAGTCCATCGACAGCATCAGGTCGAGATTGCTTATCAGTCGGAGCTCGCCTGCAAAATTGCTCTTTCCGATAAAGGATATTACATTCTTGAAATCGCGGCACCAGCCGTCGACAACAAGAGCCTCCTGCTCTCCATTACCGAAACATATCACCTTGACACCCTGCTGAGAGAGTTTCTCCACAACCTTGCGCATAAGTTCAATGGGATATATCTTGCCTTTATGACGGGCAAAAGGAGCAATTCCTACCCATTTGTCGGTGCCCTTCACCGGAAGCAATGACGAGAAGTCGTCAATGGCAGCCTTTCCATCAAACAGCGAGCTGAAATCGACAGTAAACGGCAATCCCAGACGTACAAAGACATCGGCATATCTACTGAATGTAGTCTCTAGCGGTTCCTTGCTCTTTCCCTGTGTCAAGCGCCACTTCTGTACACGTCCCTTCATAATACGCTCTGTACGTACTCCATCGAGCGCAAAGAACACACGCAGGATTTTGGTACGCAGCACATCGTGCAGGTCGGCAAAGAGTTCGGGGCTGAACTCTCCATTCAGTTCGCTGTAAAGCCTGCGCAGCCCCATAACACCCTTATACTCGTCGGGATTGACACCCTTGAAGATAAGATTTTGGGGTTTGTCGATAAAGAGTTGCCCGAAGCGCACACGGCTCACAAAAACAAAGCGGTACTGCGGGCAGCACCTTGCAACAGAATAGAGCACCGGGATAGTCATTGCCACGTCCCCCACAGCCGAGAAACGCGTCACGACAACCGTAGGCTGGCTGTTATTTTTTTCCACCGCCATACAATACAGGATTCAACGAGGGGTCGTTGTACATTTTCATCTGCCGGTACACCTTCATATATTTGCGTCCGGCAGCAATATCGTCGAGCAGCTGGCCGATAGATGTTGTCATATCCTTATACTGTTCGTTCAGTATATCGAGCTTCTGCTGACACTTTGCACGGTGCTCCTCACTCACGTCGGTGCGCCCAACCTCCTCTTTCATATGGTATATCTTGAGAGAGAGGATTGAGTAACGGTCGACAGCCCACGCTGGGCTCTCGGTATTGATTGTCGCATCCTCATCGGGGGTTACATCCTTGTACAGGTCGAGGAAATAGCTGTCTATAAGCTCGACAAGGTCCGTACGGTCCTGATTGGACTTGTCAATGCGGCGCTTCAGGACAAGAGCCTCGGCCGGATCAATCTCGGGGTCGCGTATGATATCCTCGAAATGCCACTGGACAGTATCTATCCAGCACTTCAGGTAGAGGTAATACTCGATACTCTTTACAGGATAGGGATTGTTTATGGGAGTATCAACATTGTCGGTCTTATGATAATCGGCAATAGCCTCGTTGAATATAGGCCAACTGATCTCGGTAAATGCTTTCATCGTATTATAGAATATAGTATTATTCGGCAAATCTAATTAAACTTTACGATATTGGCAAAAGTTTAGATAAAAAGTAGCTATATTTACATCGGTTATATACATTAAACAATGAAATCATAATGAGAATTGTCGTAGACGAAAAAATCCCATATTTATGCGAGGCCCTTGAACAGATGGGCCATACGGTGGAAGCATTGCCCGGGTGCGCCATAAGCAACAGCGACCTGCTGACAGCCGACGCGCTCTTCGTGCGCACACGCACACTCTGCAATGCAGCCCTATTGGACAACACCGCCGTACGCTTCATAGGCACGGCAACCATCGGGCACGACCATATCGACAAGGAGTATTGCCGGCAGAAAGGCATTGTGTGGACAAATGCCCCCGGCTGCAACGCCGACGCCGTGCTCCAGTATGTACAGTCGGTCATATACTGCTGGGCAAGGAGCAACAGCATAGAGAACCTCCAGGGACTCACACTGGGAATTGTGGGCGTGGGACAGATAGGCTCACGCGTAGAGCGCTGGGCACGCAAGGCCGGTCTCACAGTCCTGCTCAACGACCCTCCACGTGCAGCACGCGGCGAGGAGGGCTTTGTCGCCCTCGAAAAGATAGCCCAGGAGTGCGACATCATCACCTTCCACACGACACTCAACAAGAGCGGCGACTACCCGAGCTACCATCTTGCCGGCACCGCATTTATGGACAATCTGCACAAGTGCAAGCTGCTGATAAACGCCTCTCGCGGCCCTGTCGTCGACAACAGTGCCCTGCTGCAGGCAATCGAGAGCAACAGGACAGCATCTGTCGCGCTCGACGTATGGGAGAACGAGCCGCTGCTGAACCCCAAGCTCTTGGAAAAAGCATATATCGCAACCCCGCACATTGCCGGTTACTCGGCCGAGGGAAAAATGAATGCCAGCCGTATGATGGTCGAGGCATTTGCAGCATTCTGCAATTACAAGGAGGCACTCCCCATTATGAGACTGCCCGCTCCACAGCATAGTGAGATAAGTGCAGACAGCCTACCCGATGCCCTTCTCGCCATATATAACCCAATGGATGACACCCGGTTACTGAAAACATCGCCTCATAAATTCGAGGAGTTGCGCAACAATTACAACCTTAGGCGCGAGCCCTCGGCATACGAGATAAGAACAGAGGAATAGAGGCAAGAAGGCATTAATACAGCACATTTTGCACAAACTACGCAAATTGTGCAAGGAAAATTCGCATTTTTCGCCGAAATTCTTTGCAGTTTCTAATTTTTATAATACTTTTGTCGCAGTAAACAATTTATAATTCTTAAAATATACAACTATGTCAGAAATTGAAACAAGAGTAAAGCAGATTATCGTTGAGAAGTTCGGAGTTTCTGAGTCACAGGTTACTCCCGAGGCTAGTTTTACAAACGACCTTAGCGCAGACTCACTTGACAGAGTAGAGCTCATTATGGAAATTGAGGACGAGTTCGGTATCTCAATCCCCGAGGAGCAGGCTGAGAACATCGCAACTGTAGGCGATGCCATTAAGTTCGTAGAGAAAGCTGTAGCTGAGAAGTAATCAGCTCTCTCATATAATAAATCTAACTATTCTAACTTGATGAAATCCAGAAGAGTAGTTGTAACAGGTCTTGGTGCTATTTGTCCGGTAGGCAACGACATCCCAACAATTTGGAACAACATTGCCAACGGTATAAGTGGAGCAGGACCTATTACTTATTTTGACACCACCCTTTTCAAGACCAAGTTTGCTTGCGAAGTGAAGAACTTCGATTCCAAAGTAAATATGGGTCGCGACGCACGTAAATTCGACTCAGACACACACTACGGAATAGACTCGGCAATACAGGCCATCAACGACAGCAAGCTCGACTTTGAAAAAGAGGACTGCAACCGCATTGGTGTAGTATTTGGCGAGGGAATAGGCGGCATACGCTCTCTCGAGGAGGAGCTTGGAACATATTTCCGCAACTTCGAGAAAGGCCCCCGTTTCTCTCCGTTCCTCATCACCAAGATGATATCGGACATGACAACCGGCGAGATATCAATCCGCTATGGCCTTAAAGGTCCCAACTATGTTACGACATCGGCTTGTGCGTCATCGTCAAATGCGATTATTGACGCATACGACCAGATACGTCTCAACAGGGCCGACGTTATGGTTGCCGGAGGTTCCGAGGCCGCAGTATGCTCATCGTGTGTAGGAGGCTTCAATGCAATGCACGCGCTATCGACACGCAACGACAGCCCCGAGACTGCATCACGTCCCTTCAGCAAGAGCCGCGACGGTTTTGTCATTGGAGAAGGTGCAGCCTGCCTTATACTCGAGGAGTATGAGCACGCGGTAGCACGTGGAGCGAAGATATATGCCGAAATCATCGGCGCAGGGCTTACAGCCGATGCCCACCATATGACAGCCCCCCACCCCGAGGGAGAGGGAGCACTGCGGGTAATGCAGAATGCAATTGAGGAGGCAGATATCAAGCCCGAGGATGTAGACTACATAAACGTTCACGGAACATCGACATACGCTGGTGACATTGCAGAGACAAAGGCTATAAAGAGACTGTTTGCCGACCACGCATACGAGCTTAACATAAGCTCTACCAAGTCTATGACAGGCCACCTGCTTGGTGCAGCCGGAGCCCTTGAAGCGGTGATAACAGTACTTTCGATAGAGAACAGCCTGGTACCTCCTACGATAAACTTCACCGAGGGTGACGAAGATCCCGAGATTGACTACAACCTCAACTTTACCTTCAACAAGGCACAAGAAAGGAATATAAAGGTTGCATTATCGAATACATTCGGTTTTGGAGGACACAACACTTGTATAGCATTCAAGAAAATTGAAAATTAAGAAGGATATACAAAAACTGATAGATAGAGTAAGGCTTCTGTTCTACAAAGAAAAGGAGTCTTACTCTTTATTGTACAATCTTTTAGGATTCATACCCAACGACATTGCCCCCTACAGGACTGCATTTACCCACAGTTCCCAGACATCGGGCAACAAGAAGAAGTTTGCCTGCAACGAAAGGCTCGAGTTCTTGGGCGACGCCATACTCGGCTCAGTGACAGCCGACTACCTGTACAACAGATTCAAGAAAGAGCGCGAAGGTTTCCTCTCGAAGTCGCGCAGCAGACTTGTATGCCGCGAGAGCCTGAACGACATCGCCATAAAAATAGGACTCGACAATCTTATAGCCTCATCGGCAATAGGCAACCAGCACAACAGCTACATATACGGCAATGCATTCGAAGCGCTCATAGGCGCCATATATATTGACAAGGGATATTCACATTGCCATAAATTCCTGATAGAGAGGGTTTTTCCCACAATACCCAACATCGATGTAATCATAAAGGCCGACACGAACTACAAAAGCCGCCTAATAGAATGGTCGCAGAAGAAACGTTGCGAAGTTGTATTCAACCTCGTAGGCGAAGAACAGCGCGACAACAGCTCACACTTCGTCAGCGAAGTCATCATTGACGGTGTATTGTACGGCATCGGAGAGGGTTTCTCAAAGAGAGAGAGCCAGCAACACGCAGCCGAAGAGGCACTGAAGAAGATAGAGGGAGAGAACTCCTGACCCCACCCTACCCCAGAGCGACATCACACCTTTTTCAGATGGTCTACATTATAATGCAGTCCACAGCTTTCCTTGCGCTCTATAGCCTGACGCATAATGAGATAGCCCACATTGATTATATTTCTCAGCTCACACAGTTCCTTGCTTATAACACTGCGCTTGAACAGTTCCTCGGTCTCTTCGTAAAGAAGGTCGAGGCGGTTCCAGGCACGGCGCAGGCGAAGGTCGGTACGCACGATACCCACGTATGTGCTCATAATCTGGCACACCTCCTTTGCATCCTGTGATATGAGCACCATCTCCTCGTTCATCTTTGTGCCTTCGTCGTTCCAGTCGGGTATCTGCTCGTTGTACTCGTAGTTCCCGAACACTTCGAGAGAATGCTTGGCTGCCGCATCGGCATATACCACGGCCTCTATGAGCGAGTTGCTTGCAAGGCGGTTGCCGCCGTGCAGTCCTGTACACGAGCACTCTCCCACTGCATATAGCCTGTGTATGCTAGACGCGGCATTGAGGTCGACCTTTATTCCTCCACACAGATAATGGGCGGCTGGTGCCACGGGAATATAGTCCTTTGTAATGTCAATGCCCAACGAGAGGCATTTCTCGTATATATTGGGGAAGTGTTTCTTTGTCTCTTCGGGGTCCTTGTGTGTGACGTCGAGGTACACGTGTTCATCGCCGCGGAGCTTCATCTCGTTGTCAATGGCGCGTGCCACAATATCGCGCGGTGCAAGCGACAGACGTTCGTCGTATTTATGCATAAACTCCTTGCCGTCCATTGTGCGCAGCACACCGCCGTAGCCGCGCATAGCCTCGGTGATGAGGAACGAGGGGCGGTCGCCCGGGTTGTAGAGTGCGGTGGGGTGGAACTGTACGAATTCCATATCCTTCACCGTTCCCTTTGCACGATAGACCATTGCAATGCCGTCGCCACTGGCTACAAGAGGATTGGTGGTAGTCTTGTACACCGCACCGCAACCACCGGTTGCCATAAGCGTCACTTTGCTAAGGAATGTATCCACCCTGTTTGTTGCAATGTCGAGCACATATGCTCCGTAGCACTCTATGTCGGGTGTCTGACGGGTCACGTTTACTCCCAAATGGTGCTGCGTGAGTATCTCTATTGCAAAATTTTTGTCGAAAATGTGGATATTGGGATGTTTGCGCACTGCGCGGATGAGCGATTCCTGTATCTCGGCTCCCGTATTGTCGGCGTGGTGGAGTATGCGGAACTCCGAGTGGCCGCCTTCGCGGTGAAGGTCGAATTCTCCTTTCTCGTTCTTGTCGAACTCCACTCCCCAGTCTATGAGCTGCTGTATCTGTGAGGGAGCCTCACGCACCACCTTTTCAACTGCCGCACGGTCGCTTATGTAGTCGCCGGCAATCATCGTATCTTCGATGTGCTTCTCGAAGTTGTCTACCAGCAGGTTGGTAACCGATGCTATACCTCCTTGTGCAAAATAGGTATTGGCATCCTCAAGTGTCGATTTACATACAAGGGCAACTGTTCCCTTGTGCGCCACCTTTAGGGCGAAGCTCATTCCGGCAATACCGGAACCGATAACCAAAAAGTCGAATTTCCTGACCATATAAATGCTCTCTTGCGAGATTTTTTGTTTATGCGCCGCTAAGTTACAAAAAATGCGAAGAAAAAAACTTTTCGCAGGTTTTTTTCAGCAAAATATCGTTAGTTTTGTGCTGTTTTTGCCCCTTCATATACGATGATAAAAAAATTTCAGCTATTTATATTGTTCAGTCTGTGTCTGCATTTGTCGGTAGCGCAGTCGCTGAACGGCAGACTCGATGCCTTGCTGGGTGATGAATTCCTGCACGACAGCGATGCGTCGGTGGCGGTGTACGACCTTACCGCCGATTCGCTTCTGTATGCACACAGGGAGCACAAGCGCTGCCGCCCCGCATCGGTGGCAAAGGTTGTCACAGTGGCTGCCGCTCTCACCAGGCTCGGCAGCGGCTATACGCTCGACACGCATCTATACAGCAACGAAAACAATCTTTATGTAAAAGGGACAATGGACCCTCTTTTCGACGAGGAGGATATGCTCTCTATGGCCCAGTCTGTACCTGCGGGAACGGTTATTGACACCCTTTTTGCCGATTGTTCCTTTTGCGACTCATTGTATTGGGGCCCCGGCTGGGCGTGGGACGATAACCCGTACGGATTCCAGCCTTATATCTCGCCGCTGTTGCTTTGCGGCGGAGCTGTCGGGGTAACTGTAACCCCTACCGAGAAAGGCGCTGCACCGCGTTACAGCTGTACGCCGCAATCTTCCTTCTATACGGTTGTAAACGAGGCGCAGTGCAGCAATAAGGAGTTGGACAAGCTCACTATCCTACGCGATTGGCTCAACGACAGCAACACTATCCGCATACGCGGAAATTGTACAAGAGAAACTACCGAAAGACTCAATATGTACAAGTCGGCCGACTTTTTTATGGCTGTACTTGTCGAGAAACTGACAGCACAGGGTGTGGAGGTAAAGAACATTGCTTTTGGAACTGTGCCCGACAGTGCCCTGTGCATACACTCTACCGCAAGGCTTATAGAAGATGTTGTTTCCGAAGCTCTTTTGGAGAGCGACAATATCTGTGCCGAGGCTCTTCTCTATCATCTGGCTGCAACAAAGGGCGGCTCTGCTTTTTCTATGGAGCAGGGGTGCGGGGTTGTAGATTACTTTATGCAGGAGAATATGGGCTGTAACGGTGGATATTCCCTCTACGACGGTTCGGGGCTCTCTCCCTATAACCATATATCAGCTACTGCGGTGCTCTCTATATTGCGCTACATTTATGACAACTCCGACATTTACGGTGTTGTTTACCCACGCCTGCCACTGTCGGGTGTGTCGGGTACAATGAAACACCGTACAAAGGGTACTGCTGCATACAAAAAGGTTCGTGCAAAGACGGGAACAGTTACTGGCGTATGCACCCTTGCCGGCTACGCAACGGCAAAGGACGGGCATACCCTTGCCTTTGTGCTTATGAACAGCGGCGCAGAAAGTGCGCGTAAGGCGCGTGAGTGGCAAGACAAGGTGTGCGACGCACTTTGCAGATAGTAAGTAACTTTTTGTAGGAATACTTTTTTTATGTATTTTTGTATTTGATTATGGGACTGTGTTGCCGTATATTGAAAATGGGCAAATGTAATGTTCAATATAAAGAAATAGATGTGATTTTTAATAACTATTCGATGATAATGTAAAGATAAACTCGAAATATCAATTATAGCGGACTATAAACTTTTCTCTTAACCTGAAAACCGCCAATTTGAAGCCACAGAGAATAAGTTCAGATTGTTCACACCTTGTGGTGTGGGCTGTTTGTGCTTATTCGTGGCGAAGGTTACTTGGCGGTACCTCAGGTTTAGGATAAGTGATAATAACAGCCTATACCACTTTTATTATGATACATATTGGAGAGCTTATAAGGAAGCGAATGCAGGAAATAGAAAGGACACCGAGCTGGCTGGCAAGAAAGATAAACTGCGACAGGACAAACATTTACAAGATATTTCAACGTCCAAGCATAGATACCGCGCTTCTGTCCCGAATCTCAAAAGCATTGGACCACGATTTTTTTGCCGACCTTTCGGACGAGCAAAGCAGCGATTGTGACAAACAGGCTACATAAGTGTGATTGAAACTCACACTTTTTGCAGCCTGTTTGTTCTTTTATAAACTTCCTTTGCAAAAAGAATCAATAATTAACAAATTAGACTCGCAAACAAAGAAAACACTTGCGTATGGTATCTAAACGTATTTTTCTATTCATTTTGTTAGCAATTATTTTGCAAACAAATATTTGCTTTGCTCAAATTACAAAAGAGGAAAGAGGAGACTCTTTCAAATGGGTTATGGTGACAAACAAAAGTAATGGCGAGAGAGGTGTTGAGACTCCCACTGGAAAAGTTATTGTTCCTATGGGAAAGTACATGATAACTTATCAGGAGTTGAATGGTGGCTTCTTTCAGTTACAAGAAAATGGGATACAGGCTGCATATTCAACAGAAGGAAAAATATTAATTCCTTTTACGCGAGGCTATGATCGTATTGTAAGACATGGTAATTATTATGGTGTTCGGAAAAACGGTTTAGAAGGAGCCTGTGATGATGATGGCTACGAGATTGTCGCGCCTAAATATGCAGGTCTGTTTTACTCAAGCATAGATGGTTTTAACTCAATTGCAGATGGCGAGTATGTCCCTTTAGGCATAACTAAAGATGCTAATGGTCTGTTTTCCGGTGTTGACTATTCCTTGAAATCTGTTAGCTTAGCACAAACATCTGTAGGTGCGCCAACGAAAAATATCTCAACATCAGCTTCGTCCTCCCAAGATCAATCATTTGGAGCCGGTTCTTCAACCATAACGTATAATGCATCAGGCACTACTTACAAAGATCAATACAGACGCAGTTCTCTATGCCTTATCCTTCTTACGCATCGTGATAAAAAGTATGCCGCTGCGATGGAACGAGTATTCAGGAACTTCCCTCTTCCAGCACGATATAACGAACATAACATAAGCGACATTCGTGTCATCAGCGTACAAGGAAAACAATCAAAAAGTGATATAGACCGACTTTTAAGTAGCAACAATATTGCTCAAAAGATCGTGGCCAGGTGGTTTAACAGGAATGCTTATACAGGTCGCATGAACATGGACTTAATTCATGAACGTGGCGGCTATGGCGCTTTTTATGCAGACTATCTGCGTTCACAGAGCAATGTGCGTGGAACTGCTATGCTTCGTGATGAAGGTATTGAGTTGCTGCAGAGTACTTTTGTTCTTGTATGTGATATGGACTATATCGACAAGAAGAAGGGTGCGTTTTGGGCCGCATTAGGAACGGGTATTTTAACTATCGGTGCAGCAACTATGTCCACTATAAACCAACAGCAGGCATACAACGCATACTATCAAGGTAATTATAATGAGGCGAGACGAAAGCAAAATGCAGCCAATCAGTGGAATGTAGGCGCAAGCCTTGGCGCAGCAGCAACAACTGTAGTTGCAGACATCGGTGGTTTTCGGGTAAAGATGAATGCATATCTTTACAAACTACGCTGGGATGACAGTATGACTCAGACGATGTATCGTGACTATTGGTGTGACAATCAGACATCTTATTCGGAAGCCAAAGAAAAAAAAATCAAATTCGACAACGCATTATTTACCCTTGACTATGTAGGAGAATATAAGGCAAAAAGTTCTAAAACAATTCTCAGAAGTTGGAATAATGAAGATCAGGTGATTCTCGACGTATGCCAGCGATGCGTCAACAAGGGGATGAAGGAATTGGCAAAGACTTTTCCTATTTTCAAGCCGCGTACTCCTTTTTACTTTGAAGGTAGTACGGTTTACTCACATATAGGAACTAAAGAAGAAGTGTCGTATGGGAAGAAGTATGAAATTGTACAGCCATATAAAGACAGTAGTGGTCAAATATGCTACAAACGTGTGGGAACAGCAGAAGCAGGCACACCTTGGAATAACAGAGAAATAAGGTTCGACCAATATT
Organism: Bacteroidaceae bacterium; assembly: GCA_017546635.1. Lineage (GTDB taxonomy): Bacteria > Bacteroidota > Bacteroidia > Bacteroidales > Bacteroidaceae > HGM04593. Next base: position 26,065 of record JAFYSC010000049.1, read on the forward strand.
TTGACAATGGAGCGAAAGGAACAATATTCTATTGTAAAAAGAAAAAGGCATCTGTAGACTTGCATATGCCTGGATTACAGTTAAGAGAACTATAACAAAAATAATACGACTATGATTAAAAGACTATTATTCTTAATGATGCTGTGCATGAGCATAGCGGTTGTAAAAGGCCAGGACTTCTCCGTAATGAGCGATGGACAAGGACACAATGGCGAGTATATTGTGATTGTTGTTGTCAGCACGAAGAAGAACCCTGCCAAAGAAGCAGAGAACCTGGTGAAGGAGTATGCTGTTCGTGGCGTGATGTTCCGTGGTGTTGCACCCTACAAGGAGCATCCAGGCCAAAAGCCTCTGATTAGTGATCCCGCTGTAGAGCAGGTTAAGGGAAAGGAACTCCAGGCATTCTGGCGCGAAAAATTATACCTTAACTATGCCATACTCCAGCCGCAGTCGTTATCTGTGATGAAAAACAAGCAGACAAAAATGTATGAAACGACCGCTCGTCTCACCATCAATAAAGAGCTGCTTATCAAATGGCTTGAAGATAACGGAATTATTCAAGGTTTTTCTAATCTGTGGTAGTTATGAAAAAAACAGCAATACTTTGCCTTGCACTTGTTGCCTCTGCAACTGCATTCTCGCAAGAACGGGTCATAAGAATGTCTGAAGCGCCATCAAAGACCTATAATATAGCAGAAGAGGACGGCGGGTCATTTTGGTGTGCTATTGAAGCCGGTGGTGGCTCAACAGCAATGGAATACAAAAAGAATGTTGCCATGCTTAGTACTACATACACAGGAGGTTACCGCTTCAATCAATACCTGAAAGTGGGTGCCGGCTTGGGGGTAATTTATTATCCCAATAGCAACAATGTCCGTGACACAAAGTATCATCTGGCAATGCCTCTTTTCTTGAATGTTCGTGGAAATATACTTTCCGAAGAAATCAGATATACGGTTCCTTATTGGTCGGTTAATGTAGGAATGGCTATTCCTGATGGATTCTTTCTCACCCCTACAGTTGGACTTCGTATTGGCGAGAAACGAAATGCTTTTTTAGTTGGTATTAGTTACACATTCCGTCATTTTAAGGCTTATTCTGACTATACAGAGAACTATAGTGGAGCATTATTAAAACTTGGTTATGAATTCTAATTTAGCAAAAATATGACAAAAAAATTATGGATGCTGGCTGTTATGGCAATCATACTGCTCATTAGTTGCCAAAGCAAGGACGTTGTTACGCCTGCTTTTCACAGTTATACGACAGAATGTTTGGGTAAAAGTATGGATGGAAGCCAGACTTTGAGAGTATGGGCTTCTGGCCGGAATAAAAAAGATGCCATAGAACAGGCCAAGAAGAAGGCTGTCTATGATGTAGTGTTCACTGGCATTCAGGCAGGAAGTGGCGAATGTAATGCCTACCCCATAGTGGACGAAGCTAATGCACGGAAGAAATATGAGGACTATTTCGACCTATTCTTTACTGATGGTGGTGCTTATTCGCAATATGTGTCTATCACTAACCAGAATAAATCGGCAATTCAAAGATACCAAGGGAATGGGACTCAGACTCTTGGCATCATCGTAACGGTTAATCGTTCAGCCTTGCGCCAGCGATTTGTGAGTGATAACATTATCGTAAAACAATAAAGATTTGGTAATAATATGAAACGGCTATTTATTTTATGTGCTGCTATGTTTACAATAGTTAGTAGCAGTGTTGCCCAAAAGTCGATGACTCCTCCCCACGTAATGGTGGTGCCAGACTTGATTTATTGCAAAGCCCACGGCTTCACGCTACAATTCAACAATAATGGACATACAGAGACGATTCCTGACTATGAAAGAGCGTTATCTGAAGACCCGTCGCTCCACGCTGTCCTAACACAGATTGCTCAGCTTATAACGGACCGCAGCAGCGATATTGTAATTGTGGATATTATTGAAGCCATAAACAATGCAAAAGCGGATGCGGCAATGGCCGCTGCTAATGCAGGGGATGAGTCTGAGAGTGTAGATGAAGCCATTATTCGTAATTCTGAGGCAGATATTATTGTGAGATTACAGTTTGACCTTGTTAAGAATGGGCCGGAATATCGTGTTTCGTATGTACTTAATGGAACTGATGCATATACCAGCAGAAACTTTGCGCCGGTTTCCGGTATGGGAAAACCCTCTACATCCGCAAACCCTGTTGTTCTTCTTCGCGAGGCTGCAGCCGAAAATATGGATGCATTCCTTGCAAAGATGCTCTCCTATTATCAGGGTATGCTGACCAAAGGTCGTATGGTTGCTTTCGAAATCAAGACCACCTCAACAGCGACCGTAAACATGAATAGCAAAGTAGGACAATACACACTACGGGAACAGATTGAAGATTTTCTCTACGACAATTCTGTAGACGGTAACGGACTCGAAAGAGTACAAAGTGGCAATACGTTCTTGCGTTATCAGGGTGTATATATTCCGCTTACAGCAACCATTCGTGATAGACAACGCAAACAAGGAGCTAAAGATATTGCTCAGAAACTTGTAAACTATTTGGAATCCAACGGAGTTGATGCGGAATACAAAATTCGCGGTTTAGGTAAGGTTAACATATATATCAAATAAGGAGGGACTGCTATGAAGAAATCTATATTTTCCATGGCGATGTTTGTATGTGTCGCGTTGGGCATAAATGCTCAAAACGATTGTGTCATACCTATGATGGTGCTAGTTCCAGAGCAAGTTGATACACTTGCCCCAATGGCCCAAACAAAGTTAGAATCAAAGATGCGGCAGATAGTAACCTTGAATGGAATGGAAGGCGGAACTTCTTTCTCTAACTTCTGTATTGTCGCAAACTTGGTGGAAGGCTCAAAGGAAGTGACGAGTGGCTTACGTCCGATGGTGACTGTCACTACCGATTTAGAAATGTTTGTCGGCAACAACTATACAGGTGAGAAATTTGCATCCACGGTCATCACTTTGAATGGTGCAGGGCGCAATGAGTCAAAAGCATACGGGGCTGCTTTTGGAAGTATAACTACAGGGAATGCACAGATACAAAAGTTTCTGAAAGATGCCAAACTCAAGGTCAATCAATATTATGAGACTCAGGTGCCAAACATCATCACCCAGGCACGTGGATTCGCCATCCGTCGTGACTTTGAAGAAGCTCTTTGCCTGCTGACATCCGTGCCCACATGCTGCAGTAAGTATCCAGAAGTGGAACAGTGTATGCTTGAGATTTATCAGCAGTATGTTGATTACGATTGTGCTGTAAAGGTAAATAAGGCTCGTGCTATTTGGAATGCAAGTCAAGATAAAGAGGGTGCAGCTCTCGCTGGTGCTTACCTTGCTTCTATCGATCCTGCTTCCTCGTGCAGGGACGATGCGCTATCGCTGGCAGAGTCAATTCGCGCCCGTATCGGTGATGATTGGGAGTTTTCCAAGGAACTGATGCGCGACTCCGTTATGCTGGAAAAGACTAAGATTGAAGCTATCAGAGCTATTGGAGTGGCATTTGGCCAGAATCAGAAAGCATTAACGGTAAAGGAGAATTGGTTTGTAAGATAAAAATGGGGATCCTCCTGTGTATGGTGGCAGCTTTTCCACTTTCTACTATTGGTTAGGGTCGTAACGATGTTTTCAATGGTACACGGCAAAAAGTTGGAGGCGGCAATGCGTCTGCCTTCAACCAAAACTGCGTGAATAACTTCAACGACTACTGCCAGAAACTGAATGCCTGACGTTTTCTTGTCTTGGAACCTCTCTGCAGGTGCGAAAACCACAAGGCGGAGACTTTAGCTTGTCAGGAACAAATGAAAATGCCGTAGCATATGCATGGGAAAGACTATGCGACCCTCGCTTCTGCGGTTTGCTTTACAGATTACGCTAGTGTTGACTACATTCAAGTAAATTATAATAGATATGTGGTTTGTGCCCCCACATATGTAGGTATCCAATATGGATAACAAGACTGCTAAAATCATAGTACTGCAATAAGGATGAGGTTATAACTCACAAAATAGTTTATTCCAACGAAATAGATGATAAAGTTATGATAAAACAAATTGTAAAAACTAAGTTGGCTTTTGCCTTATCGGTGTTTTGGCTATTGTGCCAGAACATATGTGCCCATCCATCAGAACCAGCAACGAGTAATAGCATAATTCCCAAGCCTGTTTGTAGTTTCTACGAGATACCTTTTGACACCTTGAGGAATGAAGAGCAAAAAAGAATTAAGGCAACAAAGAGAAGGGAAGAAGCGAAACAGCAGCAAGAGACACAAGAGACAGAAATGATAACTGCTAAAGAAAAAGAAAAATTTGACCAGATAAACAACTCTCTGACAATCTACCAGAATTCAGCAGTTAAAGAGGGAAAGCATGAATCTTCTGTGGGAAACGACAGGGCTGTTGTTTTTGGAATTCGTGCCGGAGTCAATCTTGCTTCATTAGATCTTAATAGTGGAGTCAGTGGCAAATGTAGCATGGTTACATCCTTTCATGCAGGTTTGAATTTGGATATAAGGCTGATAGATCAAATACATCTTAATACCTCTTTGCTCTTTTCTCAGAAAGGTTACAAATATAAAAACAATTGGGATAGTCAGCGTGAGGAAACTGCTAAGGCACAGTTTTTCATGCTCCCAGTTCAACTATCCTTACGACCTGGTCCCCTACAGATTAATGCCGGACCTTATGTTGAATATGGATTTGGAGGCAAAATCGATTACGGATTGCGTGGATGGGAGCATGACACTTTCGATTATTATGAAGCATTTAATTATGGAATAGCAGTAGGAGTGGGGGTTAATCTTGGCAAACACTTCTATCTGGGGGCTAACTATGAAATGGGATTGTCCGACTATGCAAACCGCAATATTGCCATTAGTCTTGGGGTTAATTTCTAACAAAAGAAACGCGTGATATGAAAGCAAAATATTTTATATTTGTAATTGTTGGTTGTTTGGGAACACTGTTTACATCATGTAGTGAATCATGGCCTTATTCAGAAGAAGAGTATAAAAAAGTACGGCTTTGGGGCGATCCTTCCTACATTGCTTTAGATGAAGATGAATTTACCGGGGAATTCTATGTTCATAGCTCAGACAGTTGGGATATATATGATTATCCTTCGTGGATAAACTTGTCAAAGTATTATGGATATGGCTTTGGCTATGTGAATTTTACGGTAGATGAAAATTATAGTAGTTCAACGCGGTACGGCTATGTTAAAATAAGGACAAATGAAGGATTTAGAAAAGAGGCAGAAGTACAGATTGCTCAACCTCCCACTGTTCAATTTGAGGCATCGATGAATATAACAAATTATTCAGCCTCAGGTGATTGGTGGTATTTGGAAGTGAAGGCAGGATCCTCTCAAAGCTGGACTATATCAAAATCTAACTCATGGGTTCATTTGGGAAGTAGCTATAGCTCATCGTACACATATAGTGGAAAAGGTAATGAGAGTGTAAAAATATACGTAGATGCAAACAGTTCTTTTTACTCACGAAGTAGCAAATTAACTGTTAAGTGCGGAACAAAGACCAAGTCTATTACTATCACACAAGACGGAAATCCAGATAAAGCTCCATTTGTGATTAATTCTGTAGAGGTGGGCAACATTGCAACAGACGGTAGTATCATAAACGATTTTGGTTCCAAAATATATTCTTATCAAACAAAATATCTAAAACCTAAATTATATATCAAAGTTAATACCCCTGGCACATACACATTATATGTTAAACTATATGATGCAAGCGGAAAGTTGAGAACCGGCGCAAACTCTCCTTCAGGGTATTCATATAGCACAACAGGAACTTTGTATAGCAACACAACCTGGTGGAAACTTAATGGATGGGGTAATGATAGAGCAGGTTATTGGGGGGCCGGCCAATATAGATGGGAATTCTGGTATAGTGGTGAGAAGATAGGTGAAAAGTCCTTTACAATATATTGATGCATACATAGGGGCTGACTAATAAGTCTATACAACTTTTATTATGATACATATTGGAGAGCTCATAAGGAAGCGAATGCAGGAAATAGAAAGGACACCGAGCTGGCTTGCAAGAAAGATAAACTGCGACAGGACAAACATTTACAAGATATTTCAACGTCCACGCATAGATACCGCGCTTCTGTCCCGAATTTCTAAAGCGTTGGACCACGATTTTTTTGCAGATTTGTCTGACGAGTATGAGCAGGCGTGAAAAAACAGCAACAGGAGCGTGAATTAAATCCACGGCGATTGTAGTTCTAAAAAGTGTAAATAAGTTTTTCTTTGTAAAAACATTTATAAACACAAAAGCACAGAATTATGAAAAGATTGGTTTTTTCACTGCTTTCAGTGATGTTGTTCGCGCTTGCGCAAGCACAGGTGTCGAATAGCGTTGATGGCGCAAGTGCAGGTAATACTACTGTGGTAAAAGGCGATGCCGCAGCCGACTTCTTTGTTGGCTGGTCTGATGAAGCGGAAGTTTTTAGTTTCAGAATGGGAGGTGACCTGAAGAATGGTAAGTTAGGCTATTTTACTTATGGAGGGGATGTGGGCACTGGAGATGTATCTTTTTGTAATTATTTTTTAGGATATGGTATTAAGAAAAGATACTATATGAATGATTCGTTTTTAATTCAGGCTGCGGTGTGGCCTTATGCAGGTTTCTCTTGGGTAACTGTTGACCTTGAGGACGAATACGACTTTTTATATGGTATCTCGGCACAGATTGAGGCTGGTATAAAGATTTTTACTTCTAAGAAGGGAAATGATTTTTATCTCACAATTGGTTATAATATGGCTGCTCCTGAATTTAAAATGGAGAATGTTGTGGAGAATGGAACTTGGCAGATCGGTGTGACTATGAGATTCTAAGTTAGGATTAACAAAGTGTTGATGCTATATTAAAAAAGTATTGCCAATGTCTACGGCATTGGCAATACTTTTTTAATGTTTCTGTGTATAGAGTAAATGGTGGTTTATTTGTGAAATTTTAATGGTAATACTGTCTGTTAACTGTAATATTCTTCAGTAGTCGATTATTTAAGGCTATTGATATTCCTCATCAGCTGTCCATATCCGCAACGCTCTACGGCCGAGTTGCCGAACAGCTCTTTGTAACGCTCCTCGGTAAGCCCTTTCCAATCGCTCTCATCCATTGCAAGCAATGCGGCAGATGGAGTGAACTCTGTTACCTGTGTCGGTGTGGCAAACCTGTTGTGCGGGCACCATTTTTGGCAACGGTCGCAGCCGTAGAAGCAGTTTCCCATCTTTTCACCTATATTTTCGGGCAATTCACCCCTGTGTTCTATTGTAAGATAAGAGAGACATAGGCGTGCATCGAATCCCTCGGCTGTGAGGGCATTTGTGGGGCAGGCATCTATGCATTCACTGCACTCGCCGCAGCGGTTACCCTCGAGAGGGGTGTCATATTCGAGCTCTGCATCTATAAGCAGCTCGCCCAGGAAGAAATGTGTGCCTGCATTGGGAATTATGAGCTGATGGTTCTTGCCTATCCACCCTATGCCTGCGCGTGTGGCCCAATAGCGCTCCAACAGCGGTGCTGTGTCGCAAAAGGGGCGTCCGCTGACTTTCACCTTGCCGTTTATTGCCTGCAACAGCATAAAAAGGCGGTCCTTGACGGCCTTGTGGTAGTCTCTTCCCAGCGCGTAGCGCGACAGGTGCAGCCTCTCCTCTTCGACGTTGCCAGGGAAATAGTTCAGTGCCACACAAATTATGCTGCGGCAACCGGGGAACAGCAGTGTGGGGTCGGTGCGCTTGTCGCAGTTGCGCTCAAGATAGCCCATTGTACCGTGCCGTCCTTCGCCCACCCACTTCTTGAGGTATCCTACAGTCCTAAGGTCAACAGGAGCAGCCTGGGCAATGCCGCAAACTGTAAAGCCGAGGCGTAGTGCCTCGGCTTTTATGAATAGTGTGAGTTCTTTCTTGTCCATCATTCGAAGGTCTTGAATGTGTATCCTTGCTCCAGCAGCCAGTCGAGCGAGCGCGGCAGTGCGTAGCGCAGGTTGCTCTCGCTGCGGATTGAATCGTGGAAGGTTATTATGGAGCCGTTGCGTGTGTAGCGCTTTACATTGGCAAGTACATCCTCGCCGTAGAGCCTGAAGCTATAGTCGCGCGTCACAAGGTCCCACATTACAAACTGGTAGCGTTTGCTCAATTCGCGGTACTGCGCGTTGCGCAAGAAGCCGTGCGGCGGACGGAACAGGTTACTGTGTATGAACGCATCGGCCTGGTCTACATTATCGACATACTTCCTTGTCGATGTAAACAGTCCCTTCAAGTGGTTGTACGTGTGGTTACCTACACGGTGCCCCTCCTCTACCACCTGCATAAACTCCTGCGGGAACTTATGCACGTTGTCTCCTACCATAAAGAACGTAGCCTTTATGCCATAGCGTCCCAACAGTTCCACCACCCAAGGGGTTATGACGGGTATAGGCCCGTCGTCAAAGGTCAGATATACCGTCTTCTCGTTGGGATTCATACGCCACAGCGCCTTTGGGTAGAGGTTGCGGAAAAACGCGGGTACTTGCTCTATGAACATTGTCCGTTACAGTTTTATACGTCGGGAAATCAATTCGTAATGACGGCCGAACTCCTCGGCATATTTCAGATACAGGCCCTTATACTCCTCTCCGCCCTTCTCGAGCAGCTTTGCAATTTCCTGTAGGTAACGGACGTGCATAAAGAGATTGTTGACCGACATATTATAGTGTCTGCCGCTGAGACTGTTGTACCAGTTGAGATACTCAATCTGTGTATCGGCAAAAGGCTCTATTATCGCACGTGCCTTCTCATACTCACCCAAGTTCATATATGTCTCGCCCATATCCATTGCGCTGAAATACTCGTGGGGAACAAGTGAAGAGGGAAGTTCCTCCTCGGTACGGTCGAGCACGGCAAGGGCCTGCTCATATTTACCTTCGGCATACAGCTGTACGGCCAACGACGAGAGCAGACGACGGTGAGTAAGCACCATACGGTTGATAGTCTCGTCTACATAGTAGTCGGGATTCTCCTTCAACCCGCCGAACTTGAAACGGTCCATAACATTGTGATAGAAGCGCTCGGTGTCGGCAACGGTATTTCCGTATTCGTCGTTGTATCCGAGTTTCTTCCAGTTGAAGGGTGTGATGCGGTAGGCAAGTCCCTCCTGTACAAAGAAGTCGCTGATACTGCCCAGATAGTTGTCGCCACCCACAGTCATCGACATATAGAGAGGGCGTTCCCAATTGGTCTGTGCCAACATTTCGAGCAGCATAAGGTCCTGTCCGCGGTAGAGGCGATTGCGTCCCTTGAGCGAGATTTCCATATACTCGGGCATTGAGTCCCTATACTCCTCGGGGATTATCATTCCCGAGCGTACGACTGCATCACGGTCTATCTTTATATAGACTACATCAGTGGGTATGAAGTGGAAACGGTCGTCCTTGTTGCACACCCAATACTTCATAATGTTCTTTACCTCGAAAGGATTCTCGCCCCATCGTTGCTTGCTCTCCTCGGGATGCAGGCGGTAGAGCTCGAGAATCTTCTCCTTGAACTCGGGTACAATGTCAACAGCCTCGTTGGTAGAACCCGCATAGTTGATACGTTCCCACGAAATAGGAATTGAGGGAGAGTCGTATGCGGGACGGCGCATCTGGTCGATATACCAGTCGGTCTGCAGGTACGACAGGTTGCACACGCGCGAGTCGGTGCGCTCGCCCTCGACCTCCTGATTGTACCACAGGGGGAATGTATCGTTGTCGCCACAGGTGAATATGACGGGATTACCATCCTCGGGCATAGTGTTCAGATAGTTCTGGCCAAAGTCGCGGCAGGCATAGCGTCCGCTGCGGTTGTGGTCGTCCCAAGTCTGCGACAGCATCTGGACGGGCACCAACAGACAAGCAGCAGTAACTATACCGCTTGTTGCAACGTTCTTCTTTTTGATGAAGTCGGCTATTGCGGCAACACCCATTCCAATCCATATTGCAAAAGCATAGAACGAACCTGCATATGCGTAGTCGCGTTCACGGGGCTGCAGCGGTGTCTGGTTCAGGTAGAGGACAATGGCAATACCAGTCATAAAGAACAGCAGGAATACAACCCACAGCTGCTGCTTGCCCTCCTTGCCTCTCTTCGATTGCCATATTATACCGAGTATTCCGAGTATCAGAGGCAGTGCAAAGAATACGTTGCGGCCCTTGTTCTCCTTGAGTACCTTGGGCAGGAGCTTCTGGTTGCCCACCATAAGGTTGTCGATAAAGGGAATACCTGTTATCCAGTTTCCGTTCTCTATGCCTCCGTGGCTCTGGATGTCATTCTGTCGTCCCACGAAATTCCACATAAAGTAACGGATGTACATATGGTTGAGCTGGTAGTTGAAGAAGAACTTTATATTCTCCCATTGTGTGGGCATAGTCACAGTGACTGTCTCGCCGCCGCGATTATAGCGCACTTTCTTGCCTTTAATCTCGCCTACCCACTCCTCGTACAGGTTGACCTTCTGAGGGCCGTATTGCGAATGCTCCTTGCTGTACATACGCGGCAAGAGCATATTCTGTGCATATACAAGCTTTGTCTTGTATCCACGGAGCTCGTACGAGTCTTTTTCGCCAGGATGCGCCTTCTCCTTTGGTGCATATTCGGGAGCACCCTCCTTGAGTACGGGGCGCAGATACTCGCCGTCGCTCTTGTATTCAACCTCGGAGCTGTAAGCCTGTCCGTAGAAAAGCGGACGGTCGCCGTATTGCTCACGGCCCAGATAAGCACCAAGTTCGAAGATATCCTCGGGTGAGTTCTGGTCCATAGGAGTGTTGGCAGCCGAACGTATCACGATGAGCGCATACGACGAATAGCCGATCATAATCACCAGCATACAGAGCAGCGAGGTATTGAGCATCCTCAGGTTTACGATATACTTCTCGCCACTTTTGTAGAATAGCGCAAAGAAAAGTCCTGCAAGCACAGCAAATCCGATAATGAGGCTCATTGCACCGTGTCCATAGAAGGGTATGCCAAGCAATGCAACCGATGCGATGAAGGCTATTGCCAGGTTCTTGCGGTTGCAGCCCTTTTCGCTTTCAAATACACCCCATACTATTGCTCCAAAGAGAAGTATCAGGTATACGATAAGTCCCGTATTGAAGGGGAGTCCGAATACATTTACAAACAGCAGTTCGAACCATCCTCCAACCTTTACTACACCGGGAACAATGCCGTAAAGTACAGCGGCAACAAGCACTCCCGAAAGCAAAAGCGCCCCAATAGAGCCTTTTATTGTAGCATTGGGCTTTTTCTTGAAGTAGACAACAAGGACTATGGCAGGAATACAGAGCAGGTTGAGCAGATGGACACCGATAGAGAGTCCTACAAGATAGGCTATGAGGACAAGCCAACGGTCGCTATGGGGCGCGTCGGCCTGCTCCTCCCACTTGAGGATGAGCCAGAAAACCACAGCTGTAAAGAGCGACGAATAGCCATAAACCTCGCCTTCAACAGCGCTGAACCAGTATGTATCGCTCCAAGTATATGCAAGTGCACCCACAAGGCCTGAGCCGATTATTGTGATGATGTTTGCATTTGTCATCTGCTCGGGCTTGGGAGCTATGAGCTTGCGTGTAAGGTGAGTAATGCTCCAGAAGAGGAACAGAATGCCTCCGGCACTCAGCAGTGCCGACATTATGTTCACCATAAGTGCAACCTTGTCGGGCGATGCGAACGACGAGAAGAGGTTGGCTGTGAGCATAAAGAAAGGTGCACCGGGCGGGTGACCTACCTCAAGCTTATTGCCTGAGAGGATAAACTCGGGACAATCCCAAAAACTTGCTGTAGGCTCAACTGTCAGGCAGTATGTCACTGCCGCAATCACGAATGTGAGCCATCCGAACAGGTTGTTCAATGTTTGAAAACGCTTCATTTATTATGTTTTTTGTTTATTTCCGCTTTTTGAAGAGAATATCGCATTCTCAACTGTAACGCACGAGGCAAGCACAATGCAAGCAGTTAAGGCTTAACAGCATAAGCAATGCACCCCACTAAACCTCGCGTACAAGAATGCAAAGTTACCTATTCATTGGGAAAAGAGCAAAATATTATCTACTTAATTGATTAAATAGTGTTAATACAGGAGTCTGTTTTTTCCAAATTTATTGACACCAGGAACCGCACACAATGTTTACAGCAAGTCTTATCCAATTATAAGCTCATCGGACGACAATTTTGGCACATAATGTACTCCGTCACAGCGATAATAATCGCGGGAGCCGTTGGCCGATATTTCTACAAGTTCTATCTTCTCGGCACTCTTTCCAATGGCAAGCACCATAAGCGGCTCATACTGCAGTGAGAGCTCCTCGACAATCTTCTCCTTATCGAACGACATAATGCACAAACCATTGAGTCCCATCTCCACAGCCTGCAGAAGCATACTCTGCACCGATATTCCCAAGTCGATATAGAGACTCGGACGAGGCTCAACCACACTGCACACAACAATAAAAGCATTGGGCTCGCAACCCTCTTGCGGCAGATGCAGGTGCGGCAACGCAGCACCCATCCTTATGTGCGGCAGCACCCTGTGGGCCTCATCGGCCGTCACCATACGGAAACGCAACTGCTGGGCATTGCGCGCCGACGCAATTCTGCCGTTAACGGAAATTATGCGGCGCAGCTGGTCCTTACGGACAATGAAAGAGGCATCGTAACCGCGTGTGCTGCGATTTTTCAGAAGCAGTGACTGCAAATTGTTCTTCACCTTGCCTGTGACCGCCGCAGCAGCCGAAGCGTGCTGCTCCATTTTCTTTTCCAGATAATTGTCTGCCATAACTCTATGCTTCAGTAAAAGGGTGTAAAAAAATAAGTCTCCGATTTCTCGGAGACTTACTGAGGTACCTGGCGGATTCGAACCGCCGTACACGGTTTTGCAGACCGCTGACTAAGCCACTCATCCAAGGTACCAAAAAGCACTTTGTGCCGTTTTGCGATTGCAAAGGTAGATACAATTTTCCTAAAAACAAAAAAGAAACGATATTTTTTTCGACAAAAAACAAAAATTCCAACATAATAACCTATCTTAGCACCAAACAATCGCCATAATGAGAAGAAAAATTGCACAATACATCGAGAAGAACAGTCTACTGCACCCCGACGGCAAAGTAATTGTTGCACTGAGCGGTGGAGCCGACTCGGTGGCACTGCTCATAATACTGCACTCTCTCGGCTACCGGTGCAGCGCTGTACATTGCAATTTCCATCTACGCGGCGAAGAGAGTATGCGCGACGAGAATTTCGTCCGCGACCTATGCAAGCACCTTGACATCGGGCTCAAGGTTGCCGATTTTGACACCAACGGATATGCACGGGAAAAGAAAATCTCAATAGAGATGGCAGCACGCGAGCTGCGCTACAATCTTTTCGAAGAAGAGCGCAGGCTGCAGCAGGCCGGCGCAATAGCCGTTGCCCATCACCGCGACGACTGCGCCGAGACGCTGCTGCTCAACCTCATACGCGGCACAGGGATAAGAGGACTGCACGGCATACGTCCGCGCAACGGGTACATAATACGTCCTATGCTGTGCGTGGGAAGGAAGGATATAATCAATTTTCTGGAAAGCACGGGAGAGGCATATGTGACCGACAGCAGCAACCTCGCAACCGACTACACACGCAACAAGATACGCCTTGAGCTGTTGCCTATGATGCAGGAGATTAACCCCTCGATACAACAGACACTCTACGAGACAGCGGTGCGCCTTGCACAGACTGAGAGCATTTACGATGCGGCAATCGGAGAGGGAATAGAAAGAGTACTGCAAGGCAACAGGATTAACATACACAAGCTGCAACAGGAACCGTCGCCGCACACACTCTTGCACGAGATACTCTCGCCTATGGGCTTCAACGGAGCACAATGCGATGACATTGCAAACAGCCTCGACAAGGAGAGTGGACGCACATTCACAAGCAACAGCCATATTGTGGTAAAGGACAGGGAAGAACTCATAATCGAGAGCAACAGCATACCTGCCACAGTAGAACTGGCACTACCCGACAACGGCTGCTTGACAATTGAAGCATACGGCACACTAATGACAGAAACTGCCCTTTTCAACGGGGAAATTCCCAAGTCGCGCAACTGCGCAAGCATAGACTTCGAGCGCATCACCCTGCCACTGACAGTGCGCAGCATACGCAACGGTGACCGCTTTGCACCATTCGGAATGCGCGGCACGAAACTTGTAAGCGACTATCTCACCGATGCCAAGCGGAGCATCATAGAAAAGCAGCGGCAACTTGTCGTAACCGATGCAAGCGGAGCAATAGTGTGGCTTGTTGGAGAGCGTCCAGCAGCCCCCTACTGCGTAACGGGAAAGACAAAAAAAATCCTCCGCCTTACGTGGCAGAGGATTGTGTAATCATTCTCACGGCATCGCTTCTATCTCCTGCAGGCGCACATCGGCATCAAAATGCCCGAGCTCCTTCGCACGCTGCATATTTGCCTTTGCCGCAGCCTTGTCACCCTTGACCATATAACAGCGCGCTGTCATATAATAGGCATCGGGGCTGTCACTTGAAATCTCGGCAGCACGCAAAAGAGCCGAAAGGGCCTCATCAAGCAACTTGACCTTGTAGCACAAACGGCCCTTCTCTATCAGGTAGAGCAGTTCATCGGGTTGCAGGTATAGCGCCATTTCAATATCGTCGATAGCCTGCTGATACATCTTTGCCTCGAACTCGGCCTGTTCGCGGCTATAATAGAAATTGGCATTGAGCAGCCCCTCACGCAGGGTTGCATAGGCATTGTAGTCGACAACGGCCTCACGGTAACGCTTTGCACGCTGCTTGAGCATTGCACGGTGTATAATGTATGGCGCTACAGACGCATCTGCACCGAATGTATTGACAGCACTATCCATATAGACAATAGCTTCATCCCACTCCTCAAGTGCCTCCTTACAGCGCGATGCAGCCAGAAAGACATACGCACCTCCCAAATTTGTCTGCGACAAGGCCCGATAGCACTCAAATGAAGATACATAGTCACCTTTAGCATAAAGCAACTCGGCCTTATGCTGTATGTAAAGCGGTTCCTGCTTTATATCCACAGCTTTTGTAATATGCACAATGGCACTGTCGAGCAACTGCTGCTGCTCATCGTTGCCCGTTGCACGGGAAAGAATAGTAGCGTACACTTTTGAGATATTGTAATGTACGTCATCGGGCTTGTCGGAGAGTTTGAGCGCCCTGTTCCATTCGCGGCGTGCCTCATCAAAGGCGCTGTCGGCAAGGGCTAGGTACTCGGCACGCAACAGAGAACCCTCGTAGCTGCCGGGATAGAGCTCACGGTACTCGTCGAGGGGCAGCAGGTATCTATCGCGTTTCTCCGTATATGCGTATCCCTGAAGAAGATAGAGCGTAGTAAGCGCCTCTTTTTGCGATGCAGGCAACGCAACAGGGATATCAGTCTTACGGAACACTTCACTGCCGTATGTCAGCGAGGTAGTAGCAAGCCCAGTAGCAAGCGTTGCACCCACAGCATAGCTGTTTACCGTATCACCGGGAGTCGTAGGCTGCATAAGCGCTACAAGTTCACCGTTCCCATTGACCAGCGGCGCCGACAAATAGCGGTCCTGCATAGAGAAAGAGAAGGTATAATAGGGTACCCCGCCAACCTTGCTCACAGCGGCAATTTTCAGAGTCTCCACTGCTCCGCTCTTCTTTGCACCGTATGTCACAAGATAAAGCGTCTCGCCCTCGGCCGCAACTGCGGTTGCCAGCCGAAGCGACTGCTGTTTCCTGTCACTATCCGTACGCAATTTAATGCAGTCGTAAATATCGTTTGCACCAATGATGCGCTGCACACTGCGCGAAATACCGTCGGGAGTTATCGCAACGGCACTATCGGCATCCAAGAAAAGCGAATAGGAGGCAAGCAGCTCGCCCGCCCCCGAGTAGACACCCGTTCCGTTGCGCAATAATTTGCCATCCCTATAGGCCAGAACTGTTGCAACAGCCTTTTTAGCCGCACCAACCTTCTTCGGCTCTTTTGCCGCCGAAGCGCCAAGCGCGAACAGAAAAGAGAAGAAGAACAGCGTTATCTTCCTTATGCTCATTGACAAAGTATTATTGTTTTGTTTTCAAAGAGAGTTACTCTTGAGGATGACGCTGACGTACAGCCTCATAGAGAATCACACCTGTTGCCACCGACACGTTGAGCGATTCGATATTTCCGAACTGGGGAATCGACACCCAATCGTCGCACAAACGCAGGTGCTCCACCGGAATTCCCGTATCCTCGGCACCCATCACAACGCACACAGGCTCGGTGTAGTTGGCAGCTGTATAGCTCTTTGTTCCTTTTTCTGTAGCACATACGATGCGTATTCCGCTCTCCTTGAGATAGCGCAATGTCTCTGTAATATTCTTCTCGCGACATACGGGAAGAGTATGCAATGCACCGGCAGAAGTCTTTACAGCGTCGGCATTCACGGTCACACTATTGTGCGCGGGCAGAATAATGGCATCTACTCCAGCACAGTCGCAGGTACGTGCTATTGAGCCGAAATTGCGGACATCGGTAATTCCGTCGAGCAATACAAGGAAAGGCACTTTTCCCTCTTCGTAGAGCGTGGGCACGAGCGAATCGACGTGGGCATACTCCACTGCCGAAATAAAGGCAATCACACCCTGGTGGTTCTTGCGTGTTATACGGTTGAGTTTCTCTACCGGCACACGAACCACAGGAATGGTACGTCCCTTAAGCGCCGAGAAAAGCTCACGCGAGAGCTCGCTCTGAATATCGCGCTTCACAAGTATCTTGTCAATCTCCTTACCGGCCTCGAGTGCCTCCAATACGGCGCGTACACCGAATATCATTTCATTTGCGTTAACCATAATATTTTCTTTTTGATTTTTATTTCGTCAATAACATACGGGCATTGTCCATTGCCGCTTCGGTAAGCACCTCGCCGCTCATCATCTGCGCAATCTCACGCACACGTTCTTCGCCCCTCAATTCTATAATGTCTGTCCTTGTTCCTCTGTCGCTCTCCTCCTTGTACACCTTGTAGTGCGATGTTCCGAGCGCAGCCACCTGAGGAAGATGGGTAATGCTTATAACCTGCCGCGAAGCAGTTCCCATCTGCTGCATCAAGCGTCCCATCCTTTCGGCAAGCACACCCGAGATACCCGTGTCAATCTCATCGAATATCAGAGTGGGCTGTTGTTTGTTATCGGCTATCAGCGACTTCAAGGCAAGCATCACACGCGACATCTCTCCACCCGATGCAACATCGGCAAGGGGTTGCAGCGGTGTACTGCTGTTTGCCGAAAAGAGGAAGGTCACAGCATCGGCTCCCGAGGGTGTAAACTCGCTACACTCCTCGAAAGCAACCTCGAAGCGGATTAGCGGCATTCCCAGCGTCACGAGTATCTCTATTATCCTGCTCTGCAGGCTCAGCGCAGCCTCTTTGCGCACAGCCGTCAGGCGTGCAGCGGCATCGGCAACCTTTGCATACAGTTTCTTGCACTCCTTTTCCATTGCAGCGACATTCTCGTCGGCATTTGTTATATTGTCGAGGTGGACGCTCCACTCCCCTGCAAGTTGCAGAAGTTCGGCAACCGACGAGACGCGGTGCTTCTTCTCAAGGTCATATATGGCCGAGAGACGCCTGTCTACGGCCTCCAGCCTATCGGGCGAGAATGTCACCCTGTCGGCACGCTGCTGCAGCTCGCTGCAACAATCCTTCAGTTCGATATAATTCGTATCGAGACGCTCGGCAAGCTCCCCGGCTCCCTGATAATGCGCCGCCACACGCGAGAGCGCCGAGACCGCATCGCGCAAAGAACGCAACAGGCTGTGCCCATCGTCACCGTCAAGGATATTTGCAGCAGTGCAGAGTGCAGCCTGGATATCCTCGGCGTGCGACAACTCCTGCTGCTCCTGTTCAAGTTCCTCCTGTTCACCGTCGCGCAACGAAAGACGCTCTATCTCATCGAGTTGGAAACGAAGGAACTCCTCGTCCCTGCTGCTTTTTGCAATCTCGTCCTTCAGCTTGGCGAGTTCTCTTTTCAGCTTCACGTATGCCGAATACGACACCTCATACTCCTCCATAGGAAGTTCTACTGCAAGAGTGTCGAGCACCCCCAACTGGAAATCCTTGTCACCTAGCAGCAGATTCTGGTGCTGCGAGTGTATATCAATCAGTCTGCTTCCAAGTTCTTTCAGCTGAGCAACCGAGACAGGAGTATCATTTATGAATGCGCGGCTGCGTCCTGTTGCCGCCACCTCGCGGCGCACGATACAGCACTCCTCGTCGTAGTCGAGGTCATTCTCCTCGAAGAAACCGCGCAGAGGAAAGGCGCTAAGGTCAAAATGTCCTTCAATGACACAACGTGACGCACCCTCGCGCACCGCCTTTGCATCGGAGCGCTGGCCAAGCAGCATCGAGACAGCACCCAGGAGCACCGACTTTCCGGTTCCCGTCTCTCCCGTTATCACCGAAAATCCCGAGGAAAAATCGACCTGCAGATGCTCTATAAGAGCAAAATTATTTATATCTAATGATTTGAGCATATTTTATTGTCATAATGCACTCTTCTCAATCTTATCCCACGCATCCATCAGCGAGGGGTTAATCTCGGAGAGTATTTTTACAACTGCCTTCTTCTCTTCGGCTCCTCCCTTTTTCGAGTATATGTTCACAAGTTCATCCTGCTTGTACTCTGTGAAGAGCTTTGTCACATATGCAAGAGGGCGGTTGTCATACGCCTCCTTGAGCATATCCATACACGATGTTACCATTTTACGGCCGCCATCGGCATTCTTGAACATAGTATCGAGCCCCAAACGGTGATACCTGTACACAAGGCGGCGCAACGGCTCCATCGCTCCGTTCATATAATCGTCTATCACAGTATAGCGGTTATTCTCATTGCTGCCGGCCCTCCAGCCACTGTCACCGAGAGTCTGTGCATTGCCTGCTATATTCTGTGCCTTGTTCAGATATTCGCTGCCCGCAAGCTCGCCCATCGAATCGAAGTCCATTCCTATTATCAGATAGGCATAGAAGGCTATTACCGCAGTAAGGTTATTGTCTAGGTTATCCTCGTTGAAATCGAGACGGTCATAGGGCTGATATGTAAAGCGTATGCCTTTATCCTCATACTTGAACAGCACCGATGAATATGTAGCCCCGAAGACAGGACGCGTAGCCTGCACCATAAGAGTACACACGAACGAGCCGTCGTCGGAGTAGCTGTCTACCAGAAAAGTAAAATTACAGGCTATGCGCTCGTACTCCTCAAACTCATACTGTGTCCACTTGCGGTTGTTTATGAACTCGGCAAGAGCATCCTTCAGAACCGTAAAGACCTCGGTATTTGTTCCCTGTATCTTGTCGGCATTCAGCGTTACAGTAGCATTGAGTTCCTGCGCACCGGCAAATGACGGCAAGAACATAAAAAGGCACACAAGCAGCAGTTTGGAAAGATGCGCCACAATGTCGCGAGCAACATCGGCCTTGCTCTTCAGCGGATAATCGGTCCTGCTCTCATTGTCAATTATTGTAACCTTATTTGTATCCACAGCAAATCCCGCTCCCTCATCCTGCAACGAATTGAGTACGATGAAATCGAGGTTTTTCTTCTGCAACTTGAGGCGCGCATTAGCCTCGGCATTGTCGGTTTCGAGGGCAAACCCTGCCAACAATTGCCCGGGACGCTTGCTTTTTCCGAGCGTAGCTGCAATATCGGGGTTGGGCTTGAGCTCAATGCTCATATTGTCGGCTGTACGCTTTATCTTTTGCGTTGCCTGCTCCGCAGGACGGTAATCGGCAACAGCAGCACTCAATACAGCAGCGTCACAATGCGGGAATTCACCAGTAGCGGCAGCGCACATCTCCTGCGCCGACTCCACATTTATGCGTCTTATTGAAGGGTGCGGTGTATCCAATGCAACAGGACCAGCAACAAGGGTAACCTCGGCTCCCTGCAGGGCACACTCACGTGCAATGGCAAAACCCATCTTTCCCGACGAGTAGTTGCCAATGAAACGTACCGGGTCTATCTTCTCGTAGGTAGGACCCGCTGTTACCAGCACCCTCTTGCCCTTAAGGGGACTATCGGCTAAAAAAAAATCTTTGAGTTTCTCTACAATTATATGTGGCTCCTCCATACGTCCCTTGCCGCTCAGATGGCTCGCAAGTTCGCCTGCTGCAGGCTCAATTATATGATTGCCATATGAACGCAGAATATCGAGATTGCGCTGTGTCGAAGGATGGGCGAACATATCGAGGTCCATTGCCGGAGCAATGAACACAGGAGCCTTCATCGACAGATAGGTTGTCACAAGCATATTGTCGGCCACGCCTCCTGCCATCTTTCCCATTGTAGCAGCTGTTGCAGGCGCAACAATCATTGCATCGGCCCATAGACCAAGCTCCACGTGACTGTTCCACGTTCCGTCGGCCGAGTGGAAGAACTCACTCACCACACCTCTACCCGACAGTGTAGCCAGCGTAAGGGGAGTAATGAACTCCTTGGCCGAAGGGGTCATCACCACCTGTACCTCGGCACCCTCTTTTACAAGCAGACGGACGAGCAGGGCAGCCTTATAGGCAGCAATACTGCCTGTCACTCCCAATACTATTTTTTTTCCTTGCAGTTGCATAAATGCCTTTAATGTAAATTTATTTCTTTGCGGTGCGCAGTTTTATACGCGTAAGCACCTGCTTTGTGTTAAGCGGGAAATCGCCGTTCATCATCCACGCATAATACCCCGAGTCGCGCAACAGCACTGTCTCCACCTTTTCGCCCTTGTACTTTCCGAAGTTGAACACCTCGTTTCCTGCATCATCGAATACAATGCGGCCTGCAAAGTCGGCATTGCGTGTGAAAGACGAGAACTGCGAGAGGAATTCCATATCATTCACAAGCACATCGGGATAGCGGTCGAGCTGTGCCTGCAGAATCTCGTATGTCGCGCGTGTATCGGCAAGAGCACTGTGAGCATTCACAAGCTCCGCCCCGCAGTAGAACTTATACGCCGCCGACAGGGTACGCTGTTCGAGCTTGTGGTAAATCACCTGCACGTCTATCGCACGGTGACGTGTGAGGTCTATATCAACCTGTGCACGCAGGAACTCCTCGGCAAGCATAGGAAGGTCGAAGCGGTTGGAGTTGAAGCCTGCAAGGTCGCAGCCTGTAAAGTCGTTGGCAATCTCCTTTGCCACCTCCTTGAATGTGGGACAATCGGCAACATCGGCATCATATATGCCGTGTACCGCCGACGCCTGCTCCGGAATGTGCATCCCAGGGTTTATGCGCATAGTGCGCGACACCTCATTGCCGTTGGGCCACACTTTTATATAGCATATTTCCACAATCCTGTCTTTCGAGACATCCACACCTGTAGTCTCCAGGTCGAAGAATATTATGGGATTCTTTAGGTTAAGTTTCATATTATCATCCAATTATACGAGGATGTGTCAAAATTATTGTTTCGGCACATCCTCTTTTAATATTTTTTATGTCTACAAATTTTTAGTCGGCAATCATCACCGGCAACAGGAGCATAAGAAGTTCCTGTTTGTCAACCTGCTCGGCAGGCACAATCACTCCTGCACGCGAGGGGTCGGCAAGTTCGATGATTACATCCTGGCCGGGGATATTATTGAGCATATCGATGAGCAACGACGCACGGAAGCCAATGTTCATAGGAACGCCGTCGTAGCTGCAGTTGATACTCTCCTCGGCCGAGGTTGAAAAATCGGTATTCTGTGCCGAGATAATAATCTTGCCAGCCTCGATATGGAGTTTGATAAGGCTCACAGCCTGCATCGAGAAGATAGCCACACGACGCAATGTACCGATAAGGGCTGCACGGTCGACAGTCACCTTGTGGGGGTTATTCTGGGGAATTACAGCGTTGTAGTTGGGATAACGGCCATCGAGCAGACGGCAGACAAGCTCATACTCGCCCATTGTAAATGTCGCGAAACGGCCATCGAACTCCACTGCTATGTCCTCCTGCTCATCCTTCACAAGCAGGTTCTTCAACAAGGTTGCAGGCTTTTTGGGAAGTATGAAAGCCGACTTCTCGGCACCCTGCACCGAGTAATCGCGGCAACGTGCGAGCTTATGTCCGTCCGATGCCACAAAAGTGACATTCTCGGGAGTAAAATCGAAATAGATACCGCACATAACAGGACGGTACACATCGTCGGCCGTAGCAAAGAGAGAACAAGATATTCCGTTTGCCAACACCTGGTTGGGAATAGAAATCTTAACCGCGCCCTCGCCAAGCACAGGCGCAACAGGATACTCGTTGGCATTCTGTCCCACCATACTGAACTTTCCGTTAAGGTAGTATATAGTAAGCTCCAGTGTCTCT
The DNA here is from genome assembly GCA_017546635.1 of Bacteroidaceae bacterium. Lineage (GTDB taxonomy): Bacteria > Bacteroidota > Bacteroidia > Bacteroidales > Bacteroidaceae > HGM04593. The sequence goes on from JAFYSC010000049.1 coordinate 48,457, forward strand.
TTGTTGACCTCAAAGCGCAAGGGTTGCTCGGCAATCTCCTTAAGCGAGTCGATGAGAATCTTCGACGAGATGGCAAAAGTAAAATCCTCGGAGCTCTCTATCACCTCGAACGAAGTATTCAGAGTATTGTCGGGGTCCGACGCTGTCAGCGTAAGCTTTGTTCCACGAAGTTCAAACAGGAAACAATCCAACGCAGGGATAGTATTCTTTGAATTTATCACTCGGCAAATAGTCTGCAAGCGTGACAATAGAAGCGAGCTTGATACGGTAAAGTTCATATGTATATTGTATTTTAAATTATTTTTTCGACATTCATTTGGACACATGTGCGTGCGCTATGTAAACTTTGCGAAGATAGCACAATTCAAGCGCAATACAAAGAAAGGAGATAATTTTGTTAAATAAAAAAAGTGCAAAAAAGATGTTTTTTCGAATAAATGAACTATTTTCGCCCAATAATTCGAATTGAAAATTTAGATTAATGGAAATTACAGGAAAAATCATCGCTGTGCTCCCCGAGAGAGGCGGCACTTCAAAGACAGGCAACGAGTGGAAAATGCAGGAATATGTGCTTGAGACTCACGAGCAATACCCCAAGAAGATATGCTTCAACGTATTTGGTGCAGACAAGATAGCACAATTCAACATACAGGCAGGAGAGGAACTCACCGTGTCTTTCGACATCAACGCCCGCGAGTATCAGGGCCGCTGGTACAACGACATCCGCGCCTGGAAAGTAGAGCGTGGCGATGCTGCATCGACTATGCCCCCCGTAAACGCGCCCCAAATCAACGCGACCACGGTTAAAGCCCCTGACTTCAACAAACAGGACGAGGCCGACGACCTCCCCTTCTAACGATGCAGGCAATTGATATACAAATAAAAAGAACGTAGCGTACTGCGGGACGCTACGTTCTTTTTTATTATCTTACCGACTAAAGATTCAAGAGTTCATACTCATCAGGAACTCCTCGTTATCCTTTGTCTTTTCGAGTCTGTCCTTAACGAATTCCATTGCCTCGAGCGATGTCATATCTGCAAGATATTTGCGCAGAATCCACATACGGTCGAGCGTTGTCTTGTCGTGGAGCAGGTCATCGCGTCGTGTACTTGAAGCAACGATATTGACAGCAGGGAATAGACGTTTGTTCGACAATGTACGGTCGAGCTGAAGCTCCATATTGCCAGTACCCTTGAACTCCTCGAAGATAACCTCGTCCATCTTTGAGCCGGTATCAATGAGCGCTGTTGCAATTATTGTGAGCGAACCGCCATTCTCTATGTTTCGTGCAGCACCGAAGAAGCGCTTGGGCTTATGGAGGGCATTCGCATCGACACCTCCCGAGAGCACCTTGCCCGATGCGGGCGACACTGTGTTATAAGCACGTGCAAGACGGGTAATAGAATCGAGGAAAATCACCACATCGTGACCGCACTCCACCATTCTCTTCGCACGCTCAAGCACAATGCCGGCAATCTTCACGTGACGCTCGGCAGGCTCGTCGAAGGTAGAGGCAATAACCTCGGCATTCACCGAACGCGCCATATCCGTAACCTCCTCGGGACGCTCGTCAATGAGGAGCATAATCATATAAGCCTCGGGATGATTGGCTGCTATTGCATTCGCTATATCCTTTAGCAGCATAGTCTTACCTGTCTTCGGCTGCGCGACGATAAGTCCACGCTGACCTTTTCCTATGGGCGAGAACATATCTACCACACGGGCCGAGAGATTGTCGTAACTGCCGCCGCACAGCGTAAATTTCTCCTCGGGGAAGAGAGGTGTAAGGTTATCGAACGACACACGGTCGCGCACAAGTTCGGGAGCAAGACCGTTTATCCTATTCACCTTTACAAGAGGGAAATACTTTTCTCCCGCCCCCGCAGGACGGATTATACCCTCGACAACATCACCGGTCTTGAGTCCGTAAAGCCTTATCTGGTTCTGCGAGACATAGACATCGTCGGGCGATGCAAGATAGTTGTAATCGGACGAACGCAAGAAGCCATAATTGTCGGGCATAGTCTCGAGCACACCCTCGACGTGCAGGATATCGGCAAAATCGTAATGGGCAGGCTGCTCCTTCTTGCCCTTCGGCTGCTGAGGCTGCTGGGGCTGCTCATTCTGTTCCTTCTTTTCCGAAGCATCTTTTTGCTCGGCAACCTCCTGGCGGTTCTGTTCATTGCGCTGGCGACGGCGTTCCGCACGTGCCTCACCGCGCTGCTTGTCGAATTTTCCGATAAGCTCGGCAGGAACCTCAGCCGCTGTCGCCGACAACTCCTCGATAGGCACAAAGCCCTCGCCCGAATCTTCGGCAGGCGCCCCTGCACTTTCTGCGACAGGCGCATCATCCTGAGCCGATTCACCGCCCTTTGCCTGCACCTCATTTTCGGTTGCTTTTTCTTTTGACTTGGGTTTGCGACCGCGTTTCTTAGGAGCAGGAGACACTGCCGCCCCGGCAGCCTCATCGCCTTCTGCAACAACAGCCTGCGCCTGCTCTTCAGCTACAGCCTCTACTGCTTTTTCCAACGCCTTATCCTTAGCTTTTGACTTGCGGCCGCGTTTCTTGGGAGCAAGCGCCTCATTGGCCTCTACAGCAGACTCCGCCTGAACCGACACAGCAACTGTCTCTTTGGCCTCGACAGCCTCACGAGCCTTAGGCTTTGGTTCCTCTATTTTCTCTGCAACATCCCCGCTGGCAGTATATACCCTTGTAGCACCTTCGGCCTGGGTACGGTTGCGACGATGGTTGCGCCTGTTCATTCTGTTCTCCTCCTTTACAACTGCAGGAGCACCTGTCTGGCTACGCTGTAGCGCCTGACCGTCGAGGATACGATAGATAAGGGTATCACGCTCCAGAGAGCCGACACCTTTTATACCAAGTTCACTGGCAATTGACTGCAATTCGTGCAGTTCCTTGCCTCTCAATTGTTCTATATGATACATAGATTAGACAATGTGGACACACCATTATGCCAGGCACAATCCACAACGAAAAAAAATAAATTAGTGATTAAATTCCGGATGGAACATTGGTGTATATATTACGTTTATCAGATAGCATATTTGCAATCCAACGTTCCTTTTGTAAAAGTCGCCACAAAAATAACAAAATAGTTTCGAAAAAGTATCAGTGTTTTACATTTTTTTAAGTCAACAGAAGGCAAATTATTATAATTTCACGCACTGCAACAGACAAAAACCATCGGGAAAGATGCCATCACAACTAAAAAGCCAATGCGAAAAGGGCTCAATTCTACATTTTTTCGTATCTTGCGCAAGATAACCAAATATAAAACCGATAAAAATGAAAAGACTTTTTCTGCAAATCACACTGGCACTCTTGTCTGCCACCGTATTATCGGAACAAGCGGCAGCCCAAGAACAACCCGAGGAGATGTTCACATATTTCAGCAACTCGCTCAATGGAGGAGAGTGCACATACGAAGTACGTAAAGCCATCACAAACGGACAGATAGCACAATTCCGCGCACAGGTATGGGAAACGTGGAAAGCAGCAGTCACAAGCCACAAAGAAGAGAAGCTCATTCCCGTTGAATGGATGGGCTACAAGAAGACAGGCAGCTGGACACTGCCCGCCGAACTGGAACCCAACGCCATTATGCCCTACTACTTTGGAATAAACAGCAATACGGCCGAGGAGATAGAAGAAGGCAAGAAATACCCGATGTTCCTCTATATGCACGGCTCTGGCAGCAAGCACCAGGAGTGGGCAACAGGATTCATCCTCGCACAACAGATGTTCTATGCACCTGCGGTATATATGGTTCCGCAAATCCCTAACGGATACGGCGAATATTACCGTTGGGCAATACAATCGAAGCAATGGGCGTGGGAGAAACTGCTGCGTCTGGCAATGGCAGAAGAGAGAATCGACCCCAACAGAATATTCTTCTTCGGTATATCCGAGGGAGGATACGGCAGCCAGCGACTTGCATCGTTCTATGCCGACTACCTTGCAGGAGCAGGACCTATGGCAGGCGGTGAGCCCCTGAAGAATGCCCCTATGGAAAATGTTGCCAACATCGCCTTCTCGCTGCGCACAGGAGCTCTCGACCAGATGTTCCTCAGGAACAGAATGACACAGGAGGCACTCAACGTTGCCGACAAGCTTGCATCGGAACACCCCGGATACTACAGGCACTACATAGACATAATCCCCGACTACGGCCACAGCATCGACTATCGCCCCACCACCCACTGGTTGGCGCAGTTCACCCGCAACCCCCACCCCAAATATGTATACTGGGAAAGGTACGATATGTACGGACGCTACCGCAACACCTTCTACAACATAAAGGTAAACGAGGAATCGGCCGACAACAGCGAGCAGCGCACCTGCTACATAATGGACATCGACAACAACACCATCAATATCGATGTAAAGAACGCGACATACAAGACCACATACACAGCCGGCGGCATTGAATTCCTTTTTGAAAAAGAGTACACCGATGCAAAGAAAGGCAACATAACAATCTATCTAAACGAGGAGCTCTTCGACCTCGAGAAGCCCATTAAGGTCATCCTCAACGGAAAGAAGATTTTCAAGGGAAAGGTCAAGAGCGACCTTGCCACAATGGTCGAGAGCTGCGCTCTCTTCTACGACCCGGAGCGCATATTCCCCGCCGCAATAGAGATTGACATTGCCAACAGAAGCGCCAAACCCTTATCGGACAAGAAAAGATAAGAGCAAAGGAACAGACTGCCGACAAGCCGGCACGACATCGACAGAACGATGGTGACCCTTTTACTTTTGGGTCACCATCGTTCTGTCAAGTTTGAATAAAAGAGATTTTCCACTCAGCCTCACTTTATTTTCCCACCTGCGCACCATTATCAGCCGCGCACAGGAGAGACAGAAAAGCGAAAATCCAAAAACATCAATCATCGGCAAAGAATTTAAAATGTTTTATCATATTCACCGCCGTTCTTTCAAAAAATAATTGTATTTTCGCATCTTAATGTTTATGAGGCACAAAAGTTCCTTTTTTACACGGACAGACTGAAGAACCGCATACAAAAGAACAACCCCGCCTCTTTTTACAAGCACACAGCAATGAAAGTAATAGATTATATAAACTCCACCGAAAAAACGGCTTTTTCATTCGAGGTACTGCCACCCGTCAAGGGAACAGGCACGACCAACCTGTTCAACTCCATCGACCGCCTGATGCAGTTCGACCCCAAATACATAAATATAACCACTCACCACAGTGAGAGCATTTATCTGGATATGGGCAACGGAATGTTCAAGCGCTCCAGAATACGCCGCCGCCCCGGCACCGTTGCCGTAGCCACAGCAATACACCACCGCTATGGTGTACCTGTAGTGCCACATATACTGTGCAACGGCTTTACATTGGAAGAGACGGAGTATGTGCTCATTGACTTGCAGCTATCGGGCATCACCGATGTCCTTGTGTTGCGTGGCGACAAGGTAAAAGAGGATGCGAACTTCGTCCCGACACAAGGTGGACACAAGCACGCGATAGAGCTGCAGAGACAGATCAACCGCTTCAACGAGGGATATTTCATTGACGGCACACAGATGAAGGAGCGTGGCACACGATTCTCTTACGGTGTTGCCTGCTATCCCGAGAAGCACGAGGAGGCCCCCAACCTCGACAGTGACATCGCCTGGCTCAAGCAGAAGGTTGACGAAGGTGCCGAGTATGCCGTTACACAAATGTTCTTTGACAACAAGAAATATTTCGGGTTTGTGAAAAAGGCACGCGAAGCGGGTATAGATGTCCCCATAATACCGGGAATAAAGCCCATACACCGCCTGTCGCAGATGAACATACTTCCAAAGACATTCCGCGTCGACCTTCCCGAAGAACTTGTAGCCGAACTTCTAAAGTGCAAGGACGATGAGGCGGCAACGGCCGTAGGACGCGAATGGTGTATATCCCAATGCCGCGAACTTATGGCAAACGGCGTACCGAGCATACACTTCTACACTATGAACGCCGTAGACAGTGTGTGCAAGATAGCAAGTGCAATATATTGACATTTGAGCAACCATGTATTTCTCGGACATAATAGGACAAGAGAGCGCAAAGGAGCAGATGAGGCGGTTCGTCGACGAGAACCGCCTGGCACACGCTCTCCTCATCACCGGACCGCGAGGCAACGGCAAGCTGCCGTTGGCCGCAGCATTGGCCCACTATCTGCTTTGCAGCAACAGGAAGAACGGCGAGGCGTGCGGCGTATGCCCAACCTGCGTAAAAGTGAACAAGCTGGTACACAGCGACCTGCACTTTGTCTTTCCTGTACTCAAAAAGAAGAACTGCAGTTCGGACAGCTCACCCATAAGCGACGATTACATCCCGGAATGGCGAGAACTTTTCCTGAAGAACCCCTATTTCACATATAACGACTGGTTGCAGAAGATACGTGTCGAGAACCAGCAACCGATGATATACGAGCGTGAGAGCGGCGAGATACTGCAGAAACTCTCTATGCAGTCGCGCGAAGGAGGATGGAAGATTGTCATTATGTGGCTGCCCGAAAAGATGAAGGAGGTGGGTTCCAACAAACTTCTCAAGATTATAGAAGAGCCTCCAAAGGATACCCTCTTCATACTTGTATCCGAGGAACCCGAGAAAATTATACCCACAATCCTGAGCCGTACCCAACGCATAGATGTACCGCGACTCAGCGATGCGGAAATCATACAGGCGTTGCAGACACGCTATTCGCTAACCCCTGACGATGCCGCACTGATAGCAAGGCTGAGCGCCGGCAATTGGGAAAAAGCCGAGGAGCAGCTGCGCATTGACAGCGACAAGGAGCAGTACCTGGAGCTTTTCGCCCAACTGATGCGCGTAGCCTATGCACGTAACATACGCGAGATGAAAAAATGGAGCGAGCAGGTGGCCGCACTCGGCAGGGAACGGCAGAAACACCTTCTGGAGTATTGCCAGAGAATGATACGCGAGAATTTCATAATGAACTTCAAGCGCGATGAAATGCTCACGCTATCGACTGCCGAGCGCAATTTCTCGGTGCGTTTCTCGCCGTTTGTAAACGAGCGCAACATATTCGGCATAATGGAGGAACTGAGCGAGGCCCAGCGCCATATAGAACAGAATGTAAATGCAAAAATGGTCTTCTTCGATATGTCATTGAGGATGATTGTTTGGATAAAGAACAGATAATATTATGGATAATTGCAAACATAAGGACAGCAACAATTGTGCCGGCATCTGCTGCAGCGGATGCAGCAGGATGGACGCACCACTCCACACATTCGACTGGTTGGCAGGCATCCCCGGCAACTACGAAGATACAGACATTGTAGAGGTACAATTCAAGAACACCCGCAAGGGATACTACCGCAACAGCAACGGCATTCCCCTGAAAAAGGGTGACATTGTAGCAGTCGAGGCAAATCCCGGACACGACATCGGCACAGTAACACTTACAGGCCGTCTTGTGTTTCTCCAGTTGAAAAAGACACGTCTGACGCCCGAATCGGAATTCAAGCGCATATACCGCAAGGCCAAGCCCGTGGATATGGAAAAGTTCGAGGAGGCAAAAGCACGCGAGCACGAGACTATGATACGCTCACGCCAGATTGCCAAGGACCTTGAGCTCGATATGAAGATTGGCGACGTAGAGTACCAGGGCGACGGGCTCAAGGCCATTTTCTATTACATCGCCGACAACCGTGTCGACTTCAGACAATTGATAAAGGTGCTTGCCGAAGCTTTCAGGATAAAGATTGAGATGAAGCAGATTGGAGCACGTCAGGAAGCCGGACGCATCGGCGGCATAGGCCCTTGCGGCAGGGAGCTATGCTGCGCTACATTTACCACGAGCTTCGTATCGGTATCTACCACCGCAGCACGATTCCAGGACATTTCCCTTAACCCGCAAAAGCTTGCAGGACAGTGCGCCAAGCTCAAATGCTGCCTCAACTACGAGGTTGACGCCTATGTGGAAGCATCGAGAAGAATGCCCTCACGCGACATAGAGCTTGAGACAAGGGACAACATCTATTTCTTCTTCAAGGCCGATATTCTGAACGGTCAGCTTACATACTCGACCGACAAGCATATAGCAGCAAACCTTGTCACAATTTCGGTAAAGCGTGCAATTGCCGTGATAGAGATGAACAAACGTGGAGAGCGCCCCGAGACACTGTCGGGCAGCGAACAGGAAGAGAGACGTTCATTCGACCTTCTTGAACAGGAGAACATCAACCGTTTCGACAATACAGGAAAGAAGAAACGCCGTAAAGGCAAAGGAGGACAGCAGCAGGTCAACACATCCCCCAAAGAAGTCCAGCAGGAACAGCCGCAAGCCGAAGGCAACAGCACCGGCACTCCACGTCCCGAGCGCCGCAACAACCACAAGAGACCCAAGAACAGACGTAACAACAATGCCAATACGGGCAAAGATGACAAGAACGGCAAACAAGGCGAGTAGCCTGATACTGTTGCTTCTCCTATGTGCGTGCGACAACACGCTGTACCACAAATTCCACGATATAGAAGACGGATGGAGCAGCAGCGACACGCTCACATACACAATATGCGACCCTCTTGCGGGGTCGCATATCTGCGATGCGTATATAGAGTTGCGTACAACCGCCGACTACCCCTACCGCAAACTATGGTTGAGAGCTGAGACGGACAACGCACACGGCAGCATAAGGACGACCGACACCATCTGCTGCGAGATATTCGACAGCATAGGCATACACAACGGCTCCACTGCAGGACTGCTATATCAGACAAGACATAGACTGCCACAGATAGAACTGAGCCCGACAGACACTGTCACAATAGAGATAACCCACATAATGGACGGGAATGTGAGCGGAGTGCGCAGCGTAGGTGTCAAAGCCGAACGTTGCGGTCGGCATCTACCCTGAGGAAACTGAAAAGCAGGATAGAGAATCCCAGGAACGACGAGCCGCCATAACTGAAGAACGGCAACGGTATTCCAATCACAGGCATTATTCCCAGCACCATTCCCACATTAATGGTAAAATGGAAGAAGAATATTGCTGCAAGGGAGTATCCGTAGACACGTCCGAAGCGGTCGTTCTGCCGTTCGGCAAGATACATAAGCCTCAACACGAACGCAGCAAACACCAGAATAACGGCAACAGAGCCGGCAAAACCCTGCTCCTCGCCAATGGTACAGAAGATAAAGTCGGTATCCTGCTCAGGGACATACTTGAGTTTTGTCTGTGTGCCGTTGAGGAATCCCTTACCCGTTACCCCACCCGAACCAATGGCTATCTTGGACTGATGGACATTATACCCGGCTCCGGCAAGGTCTTCCTTGAGTCCCAGAAGGACCTCTATTCGGGTTCTCTGATGCTCCTTGAGCACATTGTGCATCACATAGTCGCACGACGCGTAGAAGGCAAGCGAGCCTACTATGAAAAGCACCACCCACAGGTTATCCTTCTCCTTTTCGAGGCGTACGCGCAGCAGCAGATATATTACGTTGAATGCAACAAGCAGATACTGCACTATAATGATATTGAACGATATCAGATATATTGCAATCCAATAGCAACCCAATGTTCCCACTACATTTACTACAAAAAGCACAAGGGCACTCTTGTCGTACTTGCACCAGAACTTTACCATAGCAAGCGAGAAGAGCTGTATTAGCACAAGTACCGCATAGTGCCCCACAGAGACATCCAGCGACTCGAAATGCACTTCGCCGAACCTTATTCCCACAATGAAATAGACTATTGCGCTGACTGCTGTCAGGAGTACAAGACCCGTCATTCCCTCGCGGTACAGCACAATGAAGAACGAGAGGTATACAAGAGCGCTTCCCGTCTCACGTTGTCCCACAATCACCAGCATAGGCAGCATGAACAGAACCAGACTGCCTATAAGGTCGCCTTTCTTCTGCAGCGAAAAGCCGTGACGGCTCATAAAGCTTGCCAATGCAAGCGTGGTAGCGAATTTCATGAACTCGGCAGGCTGGAGACTGAACGAACTTCCGAGACTTATCCACGAGCGCGAGCCCTTGATATCGCGTGCAATGAATATTGTCACAATGCACAGCAGGGTAAAGAATATATATATTATGAACGACCAGTCCTTATATATGCGCTTGTCGAAACAGAGCAGTATGATTCCTGTAAAGAATGACACTCCCATCCACATAGCCTGTTTGCCAGTTCGCTCACCGAGGCTCAGGAATTCAAGAAAATCGCTCTCTATATAGCTGTAGCTGGCACCGCAGATGGCAAACCATCCCATAATGCCCAGCGACAGATAGAGCGCTATTGTCACCCAATCTATTTTGTGCAGTATGTTACCTCTCTCCCTCTCCATAATATATTATCCTGTCCTGTATCTCCTTTGCTTTTTTAAGACTCTCATCGGAGAGCGTGTCATTAAGGTATTTCTCCATTATAAGCTTACCTATGGGCACTCCGTAGGTAGCGCCGAAGCCTCCGTTCTCGACGTATACGGCCACAGATATCTTGGGGTCGTCCATTGGTGCGAAACCGATGAATGCCGAGTGGTCCTTGCCCTTATTCTCGGCAGTTCCAGTCTTTCCGCACACCTCGATTCCCGGAATGGCCGCTCCTCGACAGGTACCGTCTGTCACAGCCTGACGCATACCTTTCACAACATCCTCATAAGCAGCCCTGCCCGCCTTTGTCGGGCGGTGCTCGCGGTAGATGCCAGGCAAGGTGTCGCCCTCGATACTGCTTACAAGATGCGGAGTGACGAATGTTCCCCTATTGGCAATAGTAGCGCAGAGGTTGGCTATCTGCAGGGGGGTGAGCGTCACCTCGCCCTGTCCAATGGCAATACTGATTACCGTCACAGCATTCCAATAGTTGCCGTAGTGACGTGAGTAGTATTTTGAGTTAGGTATCATTCCTCGTGCCTCGCCCGGAATGTCTATACCCAACTTGTATCCGAAGCCCATTGAGACCATATAGTCGCGCCACACATCCATTGCCTCCTGTGCACCCTTGTACTTGCCCGAAGAGAACATTCGCACAAGCCCCCAACAGAAATAGGCATTGCACGATGTTGCAATTGCCGGGTATAGCGGCAGGGGCGAGCCGTGGGCGTGGCATCCGAGCTTGAACTTATTGTAGCGGAAGCCTTTTGAGCAGTGGAAATTGGTCTCGTGTGTTATTACGCCCTCCTGCAGGAATGTCAGTGCCTGAGAAGTCTTGAATGTAGAGCCGGGAGGATATGTTCCCATCACGGCGCGGTTCATAAGAGGCTTGCGCTTGTCCTGCGACAGCTGCTCATGGTTCTCGCCTCGCTGACGGCCTACCAGCAGACGCGGGTCGTACGATGGTGACGACACCATACACAGAATCTCTCCTGTAGAGGGTTCTATCGCTACAATACTGCCGATTTTATTCTGCAGCAGCCGCTCTCCGAGTTCCTGCAGTTCAATGTCAATGCCAAGTGTAAGGTTCTTTCCCGGGACAGGCAGCGTATCGTATGCACCGTCGCGGTAGTTGCCCTGTATACGTCCGTATGCATCGCGGAGCAGCATCTCGGTGCCCTTCTCGCCGCGCAGCACCTCTTCGTATGATGCCTCCAATCCCTGCGTGCCTATATAGTCGCCACGTGTGTAGTAAGGGTCGCTGTCGATCTTCTTCTGCGATACCTCGCCAATGTCGCCGAACAGCACTCCCGCAGCTCCGTGAGTATATTGGCGTATAGAACGCTTGCGCACATAAAATCCCGGGAAACGGTAGAGTTTCTCGTTGAAGGGTGCAAACTCCTCGGCCGAGAGACGTGTCATAAACGACTGTTCGGTATAGGACGAATAGCCGCGGCTTTTGCGTATGAGTGCCATACGTTTCTCAAAATCGTCGCGGGTGATACCGAGGGCGCTGCACAGTTCAAGCGTATCGGTCTTTTTTATCTCTCGGGGAATGAACGTTATGTCGTATGCGGGTTGGTTATATACCAGAAGCCTGCCCTTGCGGTCGTACATAAGTCCGCGGGCCGGATAGACAGTCTTTTTATAGAAAGCGTTGCTGTCGGCCTTATCCTTGTACTCCTCGTTGAGTATCTGAAGATTGAAAAGGCGCACGATATATACAGCTACCACAAGAAGGACAATGCCTCCGAGCACATATTTGCGTTTTTCGTACTTGAATTCGTTGTATGCGTTACTCATAGCCTCTTATTTACGTGTAAAGAACTCGGCAACGATTATGAAAAGCATTGTGAGCAGCGTGCTCAGTGACGCTCCTATGAGCAGCGGCAACGGATAGTGTACAGTAAAGAGCTCAAGCAGATAGAGCACGATATAAAAGAGCAGCACGCAGACAGACGAGTAACTGATGTAGCGTCCGGCCTTTATTGACTTCACGCCTGGCACAAGGTCGTCGGCAAAGCCTTTGGGGATAAAACGCTCCAACACCATATTACGGACAAAAGCCAATGCACAGGTTGCGGCAGCGTGTATTCCGGGGGTGTTTCCAAAGACATCTATCACAAGTCCCATAAGAAAGCCCCATACCAGCAGTTCGTTCCTTGATGTATGACGCGGCAGCTTGAGCAGGAATATGAGCGCTATGCAGGCTGTCGCATAACCGAAGAGATGTATATGCGCAAATATCAGAACCTGCACCAGAGTGAACAGTACAAAGTCGCGCAGTCTTATGAGGTAGATGGCTGTCATTCTTTTGTGATTTTTCTTTCAAGTTCCTTCTGTTCCTCGTAGCCATCCTTAGCCACAATGAACACCGATGATAGAGTCGAGAAGTTGACGAACAACTCCACGCGAGCAAGATAGAACATTCCGTCGGCCGAGTCCTCAATCTTGTCAATCACGCCTATGGGTATCTCCTCGGGGAATATGGCCGAGTGTCCGCTAGTGACGACCGTATCGCCCTTTGCTATGCGTGTGTGGCGCGGAAGGTCTACAAGATGCGAATAGCGTGTATCCTTGCCGTCCCACTGCAGTATGCTAGATGTATTGTCGCCACGCACCTTGCAGCTGGTGCGGCTCTTGCTGTTGAGCAGGGGCAGTACAAGCGAGTAGTGCGTTGAACTCTGATAGATGATGCCCACCACTCCTTTGCTGTTGAATACTCCCATCTCGCTCTTGATGCCGTCGTGAGCACCCTTGTTTATCACATAGAAGTTGTTTCCGGCTCCACTGTTGCCGCTTACGATTGCAGCCGTGTGGAAGTTGTATCCTGCACCTATCTGCTGTACGACTGAGTCGGTGAACAGCGCCTCGCGGCTCTTCAGTTCGGCAATCCGGTTGCGCAGCAAGGCATTCTCTTCTACAAGCTCCCTGTTGTGTGCAAGCAAGGACTCATTCTCGTCTTGCAGTCCGAAGTAGGTATCTACATTGGCAATAGCCGAATACAATCCCCCTACAGCACCGTTGGCAGCAGTAAAAAAAGTCGCACCCTGATAGTTGTTGAAACGTACAATAAGCATAAAACTGATTCCTTCCAATAGAATGAAAAGGAACCAGTGATTATGCTTTATAAGGAAGTTAAGTATCGTTTGCACTCTCTTTAACCTTTGTTTATCGCATCAAGAAGGGATAGTTGAGGTTTGTCAGTGCAAGCGCTGTACCCTTTGCCACACAGTAGAGAGGATTCTCGGCAATGTGGAAGGGAATGTTGATTTTGTCGGACAGACGCTTGTCGAGTCCGCGAAGAAGAGCACCTCCACCGGCAAGGTAGATACCGTTGTGTACAATGTCGGCATACAGTTCGGGAGGAGTAGCCTCAAGAGCACTGATGATGGCATTCTCTATCTTGACGATAGACTTGTCGATACAGTGCGCAATCTCCTGATAGCATACGGGAACCTCCATAGGCATTGCCGTTATCTTGTTAGGACCGTGTACTATGTAATCCTGAGGTGCATTCTCACCAAGCTCGGTAAGTGCCGAACCTACGTGTATCTTGATACGCTCCGCCATACGCTCGCTGACGCGGACATTGTGCTGGCGGCCCATATACTCCTGGATGTCGGCTGTAAAGTCGTCACCCGCAATTCGCAGCGAACCGTTCGACACGATGCCTCCGAGTGATATAACGGCAATCTCGGTAGAACCGCCACCTATATCTACGACCATATTGCCTTCGGGGGCTGTAACGTCGAGTCCGATACCCAATGCCGATGCCATAGGCTCGTAGATGAGATATACGTCACGACCGCCTGCGTGCTCTGCCGAGTCACGGACGGCACGGAGCTCAACCTCGGTCGAGCCGTAGGGAACGCCTATCACCATACGCAACGAGGGAGTGAAGAGCTTGCTGCCCATATTCACCTTCTCGATGAGTCCGCGCATCATCTGCTCGCAAGCGTTGAAGTCGGCAATCACACCGTCGCGCAGGGGGCGTATTGTCTGTATGTTGGGGTTGGTCTTCTCGTGCATCTGCTTGGCACGCTCACCAACGGCAATCATCTTTTTTGTGCTGTTGTCAATGGCTACTACAGAGGGCTCGTCTACCACAATCTTACCGTTGTAGGTGATGATGGTATTCGCGGTTCCCAAGTCAATGGCAACATCCTGTGTGAATGAAAAAAGTCCCATTTTTGTAGAAACTGTCTTTTGCTGTTTAATAAAAATGAGCAGAGGGATACCTGTCGCAGGCACCCCGTGCTTTTTAGTGCTTAAAGTGGCGGAATCCGGTTGTCACCATTGAAACGCCGTTAGCGTCGCAATAGTCTACCGACTCCTTGTCCCTTATCGAGCCACCCGGATGGATAACTGCGGTAACGCCTGCTTCGTGTGCAATCTGCACGCAGTCGGGGAAGGGGAAGAACGCGTCGCTTGCCATTACTGCGCCCTGCAGAGAGAAACCGAACGAGCCGGCCTTCTCGATAGCGTGTCTGAGCGAGTCTACACGTGATGTCTGACCTACGCCGCTTGCAATGAGCTGCTTGCCCTTTGCAAGTACAATGGCGTTGCTCTTGCTGTGCTTTACAATCTTGTTCGCAAAGAGCATATCCTCTACCTCCTGGGCTGTAGGCTGAGCCTGTGATACAGTGCTCAACTCCTCGACGCTCTCAACCTTTGCATCACGGTCCTGTACAAGCACACCGTTGAGCACGCTGCGGAATGTACGGGCGGGCATCTCGTTGCACTTGTGAACAAGTATAATGCGGTTCTTCTTCTGCTTGAGGACCTCGAGTGCATCCTCGTCGTATGAAGGAGCGATGATTACCTCAAAGAAAATTTCGTTGATAGCCTCGGCTGTCGCCTTGTCTATAGCAGCATTAGCAATGAGCACACCACCGAATGCCGATACGGGGTCGCCTGCAAGAGCATCCTTCCAAGCCTCGAGGATTGTAGGACGTGAAGCAAGGCCGCAAGCATTGTTGTGCTTGAGGATAGCGAATGTTGTATCGCCGGCAAAATCGGCAATGAGTTCCACTGCTGCGTGGATGTCAAGAAGGTTGTTGTACGAAATCTCCTTACCGTGTATCTGGTCGAAGATTTTGTTGAAGTCGCCGTAGAAGGCACCCTTCTGATGGGGGTTCTCACCGTAGCGCAGGCTCATAGGAGAATCCTGTGCGCAACGGAATGCGCTCTGCTCCTCACCTGTAAAGTAGTTGAAGATAGCCGAATCGTAAGACGATGACACAGCAAACGCCTCACGCGCAAAGAAACGACGCTCCTCGAGTGTTGTCTGCGCACCGTTGCTCTTGAGAATATCGAGCAGGGGCTGGTACTGGCCCTTGCTGGCAACAATCACCACGTCGTTGAAGTTCTTTGCAGCACCACGTATGAGCGAAATACCGCCTATATCGATTTTCTCGATGATATCGGCCTCGCAAGCACCCGATGCAACAGTCTGCTCAAAGGGATAAAGGTCCACAATAACCAAGTCAATCTCGGGAATCTCATACTCGGCCATCTGTTGCTGGTCCTTCTCAAGTTCGCGACGGCCCAAGATACCACCGAACACTTTGGGATGAAGGGTCTTTACACGACCGCCCAAGATAGAAGGATAACCAGTAAGGCTCTCTACCGCAGTACAAGGAATATCAAGAGACTCGATAAACTGCTGTGTACCTCCGGTTGAAATGAGTTTCACACCCTCGGCGTGAAGCAATTTGATAATTTCATCCAATCCGTCCTTGTGAAAGACAGACACTAAAGCCGATTTAATTCTTTTTGTTGACATAGCTATATTAATTTTAATTTACATATTCAAGAAGAAACGCATATTGCGCTAATACACAATAAATTATGACAACAGACCAAAAATACGTCATAATTCTTTGCGAAGTTAGCTTTTTTCCTCCGATTTCGCACTATAAAACAGATGCTATTTTAAAATAAAAAACATTTCCAACAAGCCCGTCAGCAGCTATAAAAAACGCATATTTAACTCTTATTTATACAAAAAGAGAATTTCTATTTTCAGAATTTGTTTTTTTCATTTTTTTACCATAGTTTTATAGCCGTGAGATACAAGATATAGTTGTAACCTATAAAAGAATGCCTTATGACTGTATGGATAATAATTGCAGGTGTGCTAGTTTTTGCCTTTTTGTATAAGGTTATTAAAGGCATTATCAAAATCCGTCGTAAGGGAAGTGAAGACTACTACATCCCGGTAATGAAAACGAGGAAAAAGAGGAAGGACTTCTTCAGACGGTTCAAGTATCTTGAGGGGCTGGGCGACTGACCTGCCCCTCATTTGTATCCGACTAGAGAACAAAGGTCATTCACTATCTCTCTTTATGAATTCTATCGCCTTGAAACGGTCAATCTGCAATACGAATGTATGCGGATTCTTCTCGTGTATTATGGGGCGGAATATCTCGGGATGGCGTTGCGTGCAAGGAAGCAGATATTCGAATGTGGCCGGATAGCCGAGCTGGTCTATAACCACATATCCAACCTTCTTGTCGACAAGATCCCTTATAAGCGCTTTCTCGTCGCTTGTCTCCAGGAAATATTTGCCCCTCAACCCCGAATGAAGATAGAAAAGTTCGGGCTTACGTGTTGCCACAATGGCATTCCTGTCGTATTGGCGTAGAGCCTGCCCCACAAGGAAAAAATTCTTGAGATTGTCGGGGGTATCCATCTTGCCATACACGTATAATCCCCAAATTGTATGCTTGTTGTTTATCTCAATGGTCTTGAAAATTGGAAAAATTGGAAGGAACAGCAGTGCCAGAAGCCACGGAGTGAGCTCCTTGCCTGTGAGGCGTTTGCAGCATAGTGTTCCAATCTTCCATATCCCCGTCATAAATGCCGCAGTAAGCAACGGAAGCACTATCACAATATAACGGTAGCGGCTTGGGGTGTCTATTAGCGACACGACGAGCAATGTACCTGCGAGCGCAAGCAGTATCGGCAGACGCAGCCTCTTCATTGCCCACGCTCCGTAAATAATGAGCACCAGCCACACTGCGGCAATGAGCCACGTCTGAGCGTCGGGTACAGCGTCGTAGTCAATGTCCATGAAGGGAATGATACTCTCGGGTATCGCCTGCGACACGAGCATCTTGAGCGTGTCGGCAATCTTTGCAGGCTCTATCTGTTCAATGTAGCGCGACTGTCCCAGGCCCAGCAGGGCGTTGCGTATTGCCCAGGGGGCGTAACCCACTGTGAATGCCGCAGCAACCGCCATTGCCGAGCGCCACCTCTTTGCAAGCAAAAATGTAACAGCAAAGGCGGCAATGAGCGCCATACACTGAGTACGTATGTAAAAGGAAAAGACAAGGGCTGCCAGAAAGCAGTAGAACAGCGGGGAGCGCCACTGCTCCCGCTCCTCTTGCGGCATACGCATATAGAGCCAAAGAACAAGCATTATGCAGCAGATGCACGACGCCTCGCTCATCATTATTGTCGAGAATTCGAGTATATGCGGCGTCACAATCACCGCAGAGCATATGAGGAACGACAATGAACGCTTCAATCCAGCCCCTGTGAGTATAAAAAAGAGCAGCACGACACCCGCTCCCAAGAACACAAGGTTCAATACCTTCTGCGCTATAATGCTGCTTGTAAAGAGACGCAACGGAGCCATCAGCAGCGGGTACCCGGGAGGGAAATTGTTGGTGGGTTCACCGAACATATCGGCATATCCGCGTCCCGCAGCCAAAGAGGTCGCATTGGCATAGTAGTAGCAGTTGTCGCCGTTAAAATCGGGCTTTGGGTTGAATACAAAAGAGAACACCGTGACTGCCACCACAAGCAGGGCGGCGAGCCACGGCAGGTCCTGTAATTTATTGTTCTTTGTCATTTTCTTTGAAAAACGAGGCTGACAGTTCTTTCGGCCAGCCTCTTTATCTTTTTACTTGTTGTGCTCAGCCTCAATCTCCTCGGGCGACATAGGCTTGTATTTGCCCAAGCGGCGTGCACCGCCATCGAATACAAGGTAATCCTCCTCGTTACGTATACCGCCGAAGCTCTTCCACTGCTCGAGCTTGTCGTAGCAGATAAAGTCGGTGAACTGCTTCTCGGCACGCCATTTGTCAATGAGGTCGGGGATAAAGTATATTCCCGGTTCTACAGTGAATACAAAGCCCGGTTCAAGGGCTTTTGCAAGGCGCAGCGACTTCCAGCCAAAGAGTGTGCTCTTGGTGCGTCCCTCCTCGTATCCCACGTGGACCTCGCCGAAATTCTCCATATCGTGTACGTCGAGTCCCATCATATGGCCCAGTCCGTGGGGCATAAACATACAGGCTGCACCTGCAACGGCAGCCTCGGCGGGGTCGCCCTTCATAAGTCCAAGGTCCACCATTCCTTTGGCAATCTCGGTGAGCACAATGCGGTGAACCTCGCGGTATTCAATGCCGGGTTTGATGGCGCCGAGCGCTGCAAGGTGTCCGCGGCGCAGAATGTTGCACACCTCGCGCTGCTGTGTGGTGAAGCTCTTTCCTACGGGCATTGTGGTGGTGAGGTCGCCTGCATAGTGCATTGCGTTCTCGCAGCCCGAGTCGAGCAGGAACATCTGTCCCTCCTTGAGCGGGGTTGTTCCATAGGCGTGGTTGTGCAGTGTCTGTCCGTTTATTGTGGCAATGATGGGGAACGACAGCCCAAAATTGTGCTTTGCAGCCTCGGCCTGTACTATTGCAGCAATCTCGGCCTCGGTTGTTCCGGGACGTACGGCGCGCATAGCAGCACAGTGCATATCCACCGACACGTTTACGGCCTCTTCAATCTGTGCAATTTCCTCGTCGCTCTTGTAGTTACGCTGGCTCACTACGGCTTTGATGAACTTTACCGATGCTGCCGCATCCTGTGCCGAGGGGTGCAGGCCCAACAGCTCCTGCAGCCACACGCGGTGCTCTCCGCGGTAAGGAGGCAAGAAGTGTACCTCCTGTCCTTTTGCCTGTGCATTCTTTATGTATGTTGCAAGCTCCGCCATAGGGCGTGTAAGGGTGATGCCCACGCGCTCGCTCTTCTCCTTGATGGTGGGCTGTACGCCTGTCCACACAATGTCGTCGATGGTGAGCTCGTTTCCAAAGATAATCTCCTTGTCCTCGTCGATGTCTATTATCGCAGCGAGACCCTCATAGTCCGATGCGAAATAGTAGAGGAATGTGGAGTCCTGGCGGAAATGATAGGTGTTGTCGGCATAGTTCATACCTGTGAGGTTGTTGCCCAGGAACAGCAGCAGGCCGCTGCCCATCTTCTCCTTAAGCGCCTTGCGGCGTGCAATATAAGTCTCTTTTGCAAACATTGTTTCGTTTATTTTAGGGTTAGTATTGTTTACTTTTTTATTACCGCTCTGAGCACGAACCACAGGTGGTGCACAACGGTCGACAGCACTCCATAGTGGCTGCACATTACCTTGAAGCGCTCTATCAGCGATGCCCTGTGGTTCTGCAAAGATAATCCATTTTGCAGATAATCAACCACCGTAAGCTCCACATTTACCATCTTTTTGGCTCTTTTCATCACATTTATACACCAGTCAACATCGGCCGAGAGGCGGTACCCGAGGTTGTACTCGGGGGCAATGCTGCGGCGTGCATAGAATGCCTGGTGACACACTAGCATTCCTTGCTTGAAACTTTTCCACGTCAGTCGGGCGGGGGCTTGCAGGCGGCGCATACGCACGAACTGCCTCTTGTCGTTCACCTCGGCAGTCTCGCCGTAAAGGACATCGGGCAGTTGTTCCTCGTGTGCAATTGCCGCAACGATTTTCTCCAGCGTGTCGGGCGAGTGGAAGGCGTCGCCTGCATTCAAAAAGCACAGATAGTCGCCGGTGGCGAGCCTCATTCCCTTGTTCATCGCATCGTAGAGTCCTTTGTCGGGCTCCGATACAATGTGTGCAAAATTTATCCCGCTTGCCTTTGCAACGGCAACGGTGCTGTCTTTCGAGGCTCCGTCCACAAGGATATATTCGTAGTTCCTGTAGCTCTGTGCAAGCACGCTCTGCAGCGTTGGCCCAATGACCGGCGCTGCGTTGAACGTGATTGTTATTATTGAGAATTTAGGTTGCAGGTTCATCGTTTACTCGCCCTTTCTTGTGCTACGGTAGATGATTGCTCCCACAAGCGCAGCTATTACCACACCCACCAGTATCGAGCCCCAGAGCGACCATTTTGCGGTGGTTATCATAAGCTCGTCGACGCAGCGGAACTCAATTGTGTGCTTGCCCGCGGGCAGGGGCAGCGCGCGCAGTATATAGTTGGCACGGATGGGCTTTACCTCTTTCCCGTCGATGAAGGCTTTCCACGTCTTATAGAACACCTCGGAGAATACCGCCATCTGCGCGTTGGGCGAGTAGCTCTCGTAGAGTATGTTGCCGGGATTGCGGTATTCGGTCATACGTATGTACGCCGTGCTGTCGACGTAGTTGTCGTAGGCGCTTGCATCGCCCACTGCGCTCTGCCACTCCTTGTCGATAAAGGCCACCTCGTAGGGGATGAAGTCGGCAAGGGCATCTATCTCGTCATTGGGTGAATTAACCCACACAACCCTGTCTACCAGCCAGCAGTTGCCCATAGCCTCGGGGTTGCGCTGCACGATGTTGCGCTCCTCGCCTGGAACAATCACATAGCGTACATTGAGCATATTGATTATGTTCATATTCAGTGAACGGCCGAAATAGCGGTCAATAATATCCTGGTAGCGGCGCATCTTGGCAGGGCTGTATCCGCCTACCGATTTATGGAAGTACGATGTGAACGACTCGTTGAATGTGCTCTTTGTGAGGTTAAGCACGCGGTAGTTGGGGTGCTTGTCCTGCAGAATCTGCAGGTCCTCGGCCGTAGGACGTATCTCGGTACTCTTTCTCTTGGGCATAAAGTCGTCGTGCGAAAGGAAGCGCTTGTCGACGGTCCACAGGTCGGCAAGGAAGAGTACGGCAAGAATCATTGCCGTATGGCTCGCCTTGAGGTTGTAGCGCAGATAGGCAAAAAGAAGCGCAAAGGCTGTTGCGATAAAGGCAAACGAGCGCCACGCATCAGAGGTGAGCATATTGGCCCTGTCCTCCTGCAATGCGCTTGTGAGAATCTCGGGAAGCTGTGCGTCGCTGCCTCCCTCAAAGCTGAACATTCCGCCGCCAAAGAGTGCAAGCACAAGGCAAATTCCGCCAGTCACTCCTCCTGCTATATACAGGCTCTTTGTGAGGCTGTCGATTGCAGCCTTGTCACCCTCTTTCTTGCATTCGATAATGCGCTTCACTGCCATAATGCCAAGTGCGACCATCGTTACCGATGCAATGACAAGTGCCATTGAGGGTGCGCGGAACTTACTGTATAGCGGTAAATTATAGAACAGGAATTCATTCACGGCAAGGAAATTCTTTCCCCACGACAGTACGAGCGAGAGCACTGTGGCTGCAAGCAACCACCATTTGTCCTTTCCTTTTACCACAAACAGTCCCAGCACGAACAGGAAGCATACTATTGCGCCTGCATATACGGGCCCCTCGGTGAAAGGCTGGTCGCCCCAATAGGTGGGTGCCGACGATGCAATCTGGCGCGCCTGTCCCGCTCCAATCTGCGGTGCAAGGGTACGGTAGAGCTCCGAGTCGGTTCCAAGGTCGTAGTGCGAGCCTGCGCCGTAGAGGTTGGGAACAAGCAATGTGAAACTCTCGCCCACGCCGTAGCTCCACTGGTAGGCATAGTCAATGTCGAGTCCCGAGCCGCTCTTGCCGTCGGCATTCTTGAGCACGGCACCTCCGCGCATAGTCTCCTTTGCATAGTCGGCCGAGGGGACAAGTTGTCCAACAGCAGGCAGAACCGCAAGCACCGCAACAACGATGAGTACTCCTGTTGCCTTGAGGTATTGGGCAAGCCACTTCTCGCGTATAGCATATATAAGGTAAACTATAGCAAGGATTATAAGTACCAGCAAAAGATAGTAGCTTATCTGCTGGTGACTCCAATAGATGTTGAGTCCCGCAAAAATAAGCGTTACGAGCGCTCCCCACAGCAGTTTGCCACGGTAACACAGCATTACACCTCCTATCACAGGCGCCA
This sequence comes from Bacteroidaceae bacterium, assembly GCA_017546635.1. Taxonomy (GTDB): domain Bacteria; phylum Bacteroidota; class Bacteroidia; order Bacteroidales; family Bacteroidaceae; genus HGM04593. The sequence continues at coordinate 70,879 of JAFYSC010000049.1, forward strand.
TTGTCGCCATCACGAGGCTCTTGCTCATATGTCCTGCGCCTATGATGATAAAGTTATACGAGCACAGCGTGTAGGCAATTGAGCCTGCAAGGCTGAGCCACGAGCGGCAGCCAATAGACAAGAGGAAGATGTAAAAACATACGAATGTAAGGAATATTGCTCCAATGTGACGGCGCGACACTCCGAACATACCAAGTGTTAGCACCTTGTCGGCAGCAGCGAATATATTCACAGGTTGTGGCGAGAAGGTGTAGTTCGAGGGCATACCCGAGAACATTGCATTCGACCAATAGGCATAGTCGCCAGTCTGCTCGTGATAGTCACGTGCATCCTTACCCCAACCCTGCGAGCTTATCGCATCGCCCTGCATCAGGTCTTTACCCTGGAATACGGGCGAGAAGTATACCGCTGTGAGTATAAAAAAGATAAGCACTGCGGCTACGTGCGGGAGCCACTGTTTAGTCTCTATTTTCTTCATTTTCTATCTGATTTTTTGATTATTTCCTCTATGTATCCCAACAGGTTGTTCCTGTAGTTCTCCAATGTGTATTTCTCCTTTACGAGCCTGTGGGCGGCCCACGCCTTTGCCGACAGTTCCTCTACGGGCATTGCGGCAGCCTGCAGCAGAGCTGCTTCAAAAGCGTCGTATGCAACATCTTCAACCTCAATTCCAACTCTCTCAAGGTCGAGTCCTGTACCACGGCTGTATATAGGCACAAGCGCTCCGTTACCCAGGATATTGAGCACCGACACTGCACCCCCCTCGCTTATCGAAGGGTTGAGCAACAGTGCACAACTGTTGAGCAGGTGTGCGAATTTCTCCGACTCAATATCTACAAAGCCGTGCACAATTATATTGGCCGCCTCCTTTATTTTGGGCGAGTAGTAACGCCAGAAGCCCTTCTCGTTGCTGCTGCTTCCGCAGATGTGCAGTGTATACTCCCTGTGGGTAAGGGCAAAGTCTATCGCAATGTCGAGTCCCTTGTGTATGAGCCCCATACTGCCGAACCACAGAATGTTGTTACGGAACTTTTCAAAATCCTTCTTTTCATCGGGCTTTATAGTGGGGAAATAGAATGCCGACAGTTGATGGTAACGCTCGGGGCGTGGGTCGTCGGCTGTGAACTGCTCAACAACAAAACTGTCGCCCAAACATACCACAGCGTCACTCAAACGCGCCTCGTAGTGGTTCATTCCTCCTCCCGGGACGTAACGGTTCGAGTCCAGCAACCACAGCCCGTGCCTTGCGTGGAACGAGGCGTTGCGGTTTGCAGTCACATCGAAATTATATCCCATCTGCGCTCCCACCGAGTAGAATATCCTCAGCGGTTCTTTGCCCTGTGTCGCCTGGAATGAGCCAAAGAAGGCATTGCCGTTTATTCCAAAGACAATGTCGTAGGGGGTGTAGTCTATCGCAGTGTTTGCCCTCGATGTGCAGTCGACGCGGTAGCCCAACTTATGGAAACACTCTGCTGCCGTGCGGCACTCGGTAAGGTTCGAGTGGTGTTTGGGAAGCTCCTTTGCCGCAAAGGCTTCGGGCAGGTGGCACAGGAGCACGCGCTTCTTATAATCCGACTTAAAGACATTCCTTATAAGTTTTTCATCGGACAGGAAGCGTTGCACCCAGCATACGAGTCTTGCAGCCAAGCGCCTTTTGGCAATGGGCAGTATGCGCTTTATTTCGCCGAGACTTATTTTCATTGTTTCTTATACTTTACGGTAAATATCACAGGTTTTCTGCACCATTTTCTCGAGTGAGAACTCTCTTACACGTTCCTTGCCTTTCTGCGCCAGCTCACGACGCAAGGTCTCGCTTGTGATTGTCTCGCGCAACGTATCGAGCATCGACTGTGCATCGCCCGGGTTAAAGTAGATGGCAGCGTCGCCTGCAACCTCGGGGAAACAGCTTGCATTGCTCAGACATACGGGGCAACCATTCGAGAAGGCCTCGAGAATAGGAATTCCGAATCCCTCGTAGTGCGACGGGAAGACAAAGCAGAGTGCGTGACGGTAGAGCGACGCCATCTGCTCGTCATTTGCCGAGATGTGATGCAGCCTGTCGGCAATGTTCCATCTTTCGAGGAATGCTTTCTCGGCAGGAGAAAAGGCATTGCCCGTGCATACAATCTTGAGTGTGGGGTCGGCTACAAGCAGCGGACGCACCGCCGAGAGCCAGGGGAAGAAGTTCTTGTACCCCTTGCGCTCGCCCACATACAGTATGTAGCGGTCGAAGAGTTGCTCCGACGGCTGTGCAATGGGACGGTAGCCGTGGTGCACCACGCTTATCTTTGCGGGGTCGGTACCCAAGAGCTCCACTATGTCGCGCTTGGTATTCTCGCTGACAGCTATAATGTGGTCGGCCTCCTCGATAAGGCGTTTCTTGTGCGGGATTGTGCGGTCGTATATGAGCACGTCCTGTGGGTAGCGCTCAAAGGTCATATCGTGTATAGTGAGCACAAGTGCCTTTTGTCGTCTCTTTATTGTATCTACAAAATAGGGACTGTAGTATGTGGGATGAAAAATATCGTAGTCGTCGTATTTTATTGCCTTCCACGAATAGTGAAGGTTGGCAAGCTGGTAGAGCCTGCGTCGCCAACGGTAGTTGCGTGGATAGGAGAATGTCCTGTATTTCTTGCCGTATGTCACTGTCACATAGTGGTTCTCGCAGAATTCCATAGGTAACGAGGCGCCGAATTCATCTTGTGGCAAGTTGAATATGAGATCGGCAAAATAACGTGTTACTCCGCCGAAGCGCTGGAACGTGAACATCTGGTTGTCGTATAGTATCTTTTTCATCACTATTTGCATTTACGTTTCAAAAGATAGTGTGCAGCCTCGGCCAGCTCCTTATTGCGCACTGCAAGCAGAGCGCCTGTATACAGGAGTGCCGCGGTTGCTATGCGCACTGCAAGCAGTGTGTATATGTCTGCTATCTGCATTGTTGCCCAGCAGGTGACAAGCATCACCGCTGTCGCGAGCAGGGCAAAGGGAAGTGTATCGCGCAGGAACATTCCCATTGTGAGCGAAATTTCCTTGCCGGCAAAGTATCGCCACACGAAGAGCCACAGGGCGTTGAAAATGACGTATGCCGTCATCATTCCGTTTATTCCGAGCGGCGCCATAAAGACAAGCAACAGCAGTACAATGATGCCTTGCGCCATTGTTCCCCACATAAAGATTGCCGATTTTCCGCGGCTCACAAGCAGGTTGGTAAACATCGACTGTATGGGCATAAATGCTCCCCAGAGTGCCAGTATGCGCAACATATATGCGCTCTCAATCCACTTGTCGGTTATTGCAATTACTATAACCTCGGGGGCCACGAGCGATAGTCCCAGCAGCAGCGGGAACGACACGAATGCAGTAAAGCGCAGCATCCGTCGGAAAATGTGCAGTTGCATCTTCTTGTCGTCGGCAACCTTTGCAAGCACGGGTTGCGCAAGTCCGTTCACCATTCCGTTTACAGTATCGGCACCCATTGTCATCCACTCGGCAGCCTTTGTATAGTTACCGACATCGGCATTGCTGTAGAGCTTGTTGCCTCCCAGGATAAACGAGAATATATTCCAATTTACGCGAAGGAATATATTGGTTATGAGCAGGCGGTAACTGAAGGCAAACAGATAGCGCAAGGGAGAAAAATCCACTTTTATGCTCGGCCGCCACGGCGTATACCACCAGCAGACGATGCTGCGCACAAGTACATAAAGAATACTCTGTGTGGCTATTCCCCAGTAAGAATACCCGTTTACTGCCATTGCAATTCCCACACTTCCCGATACTATTATGGAGAGTATTATGGATATCGATTTTTCGCGCACCTTGAGCTCGCGGAACAGGTAGGCCGAGGGAGCAATGCCGAAGCCTGCCACCACAAAGCCTATGAAAATGTAGCGCGAGAGCCACAACAGCGACGGTTCGTCAAAAAAGTCGACAATGAGCGGTGCTGCGGCAAAGAGTACCACATACATAGCGAGCGATATTAGCACGTTGAACCAAAAGACAGCGTTGTAGTCGTCGTGTGTTACTTTCTTGCGGTTGGCTATCGCTGCCACAAAACCGCTGTCCTGTAACGTGCCCGCTATTGCCGAAAAGATAGCAAGCATCCCGATGGGCCCGAAATCCTCGGGCCCCAGGATGCGTGCAAGGAATATACCGAAAAACAGGTTTAGCAGCTGGCAAAAGGCATTGCTCATTCCGCCCCAAAGGAATCCTTTGGCGACTGCACTCTTGAGATTATTGCCGTTGCTGCCCATCGGTTGTTACTTTATTTCGCTACCGGGTTTTGCTGTAGGCTCAACAGTAAGCAAAGAGAGCTTGCCCTCGTTGTCCTCGGCACTCAGAATCATACCCTCGCTTACAATGCCGCGCATTGTACGAGGGGGGAAGTTGGCGATAAAGCACACCTGCTTGCCCACAAGCTCCTCGGGCTTGAAGTGCTTTGCTATTCCCGAGAGAATGGTGCGTGTGCCTATGCCGTCGTCTATCTTGAACTGCAACAGCTTGTCGGCTTTGGGTACTTTGGTGCACTCGAGCACTGTGCCCACGCGAATGTCGAGCTTGAGGAAGTCGTCGAATGTACACTCGGGGCGTATGGGGTTTGCCTTGTAGTTTGCAGCCTCATTCTCTTTCTTTATGCGGTCGAGGCGGTCGAGCTGCGCCTGGATGGCGTCGTCCTCTATCTTCTCGAACAGGAGGCCAGTCTCGCCAAGTTCGTGACCCTCGGCAAGAAGGTCGGTGTGGCCCAGGTTCTCCCAACTGAACTGGGGATAGTTGAGCATCTGGCGCAGTTTCTTGCTGCTGAAGGGGAGGAAGGGCTCAAAGGCTATAGCAAGATTGGCAACCAACTGGAGCGAGAGGTTGAGGATTGTTGCAACACGCTCAAGGTCGGTCTTGGCGAGTTTCCAGGGCTCGGTCTCGGCAAGATAACGGTTACCGATGCGTGCAAGGTTCATAGCCTCCTTCTGCGCCTCGCGGAATTTGAATTGGTCGAGGAGTTTCTCAACCTCGCTCTTCACGTTCACAAATTCCTCTATGATTGCGTTGTCGTAGTCGGTGAGTGTGCCCACTGCGGGTACTTTGCCGTCGAAATACTTCTTGGTGAGTACAAGTGCACGGTTCACAAAGTTTCCGTACACCGCAACAAGCTCGTTGTTATTGCGTGCCTGGAAGTCTTTCCAGGTAAAGTTATTGTCCTTTGTCTCGGGGGCATTTGCTGTGAGCACGTAACGCAGCACGTCCTGCTTGCCGGGGAAGTCCACAAGATATTCGTTGAGCCATACCGCCCAATTGCGCGAGGTTGATATCTTGTCATCCTCGAGATTGAGGAACTCGTTGCTGGGTACGTTGTCGGGAAGGACGTAGTCGCCGTGCGCCTTGAGCATTGTAGGGAACACAATGCAGTGGAACACAATGTTGTCCTTACCGATGAAATGCACAAGGCGTGTATCCTCGCTCTTCCACCACTGCTCCCAGGTGTCGGGCAACAGCTCTTTTGTGTTGCTTATGTAACCGATGGGTGCGTCGAACCACACATAGAGCACCTTACCCTCGGCCCCCTCAACGGGAACAGGGATACCCCAGTTGAGGTCACGTGTCACGGCACGGGGACGGAGTCCAGCATCAAGCCAGCTCTTGCACTGTCCGTACACGTTGCTGCGCCACTCCTTATGGTCGCCAAGAATCCACTCCTCGAGCCAGGGCTGATACTGGTCGAGGGGCAAGTACCAGTGTGTTGTCTTGCGCTTCACAAGAGGATTGCCCGAGTCGGCGTTGTAGGGATTGATGAGTTCGTCGGGCGAGAGGGTGGCACCACACTTCTCGCACTGGTCACCATAGGCCTCGGGTGCGTGGCAGCGGGGGCACTCGCCGCGGATATTGCGGTCGGTGAGGAACTGCTGCTCGCCCTCGTCGTAGTACTGCTCGCTCTCGAGCTTTACGAACTTGTCGTTATCGTAGAGCTTGCGGAAAAAGTCCGATGCAAGTTCCTTGTGTGTATCCGAGGTTGTACGCGAATATACGTCGAACGATATTCCGAAGCCCTCGAACGAATCCTTGATTATCTTGTGGTAACGGTCCACCACATCCTGAGGCGTGATACCCTCTTTCTTTGCGCGGATTGTAACGGGTACTCCGTGCTCATCGCTTCCGCCGATGAAAAGCACATCCTCGCCCTTAAGGCGCAAATAGCGCACATAAATGTCGGCAGGGACATAAACACCGGCAAGGTGGCCTATGTGTACAGGACCGTTTGCGTAAGGCAATGCCGATGTAACCAGTGTTCTTTTGAATTTCTTTTCCATAGATATTGTAATATTATTTGTTTTTCCATATTTGTGGCGCACAGTGCAACCAAACGACAAAGATACAACAAAGATGCGAAAGCGTCGCATTATAAAATAAAATAATTAAAGATGTGCACAGCATCTTGCGTATATAGCATAAAAAAGTGGAGATTGTGAGAAAAAAACACTATCTTCGCGGCAAACTTCCTGCTTTCGTCAAGCAGGGCGTTCCACATCAGAAACATCATTACAGTACAGGATTATGAAAATAGCACTTATTGGATACGGAAAAATGGGCAAGACCATCGAGAAAATTGCCCTTGAGAGAGGACACGAGATTGTGTCAATAATAGACGTCGACAACATAAACGACATTGACAGCGAGACTTTTGCATCGGCCGATGTTGCGATTGAGTTCACCGCTCCGTCTGCAGCACACGACAATTGCGTGCGTGCAATGCGCCGCGGCGTAAAGGTGGTGAGCGGCAGCACAGGCTGGATTCACAACCACGAGGAGGAGATGCGCTCACTCTGCGACGGGGGTGCGACACTCTTCTGGTCGAGCAATTTCAGTTTGGGAGTGGCAGTCTTTTCGGCTGTAAACCGCTATCTTGCCAAGATTATGAACCGTTTCCCCGGTTACAGCGTACAGATGGAGGAGACCCACCATATCCACAAGCTCGATGCTCCCAGCGGCACAGCTATCACTCTTGCCGAAGGCATCCTTGAGAACCTCGACAGAAAGAGCTCGTGGATTCTTGGCGACGTAACAAACCCCGACGGCAGCGTCACAAAAGGCAAGGAACCTGCCGAGAATGAACTGCGCATAGATGCAGTGCGCCGCGACGAGGTTCCCGGCATACACACGATTGCCTATGCCTCGGATGCCGACACAATTACCATTACCCACGATGCGAAGAACCGCAATGGCTTTGCTCTTGGCGCTGTCCTTGCAGCCGAATTCGTAAAGGACAACAGCGGCTTCCTGGGTATGAAGGATATGTTCGATTTTTAATCTTATTTCACACAGCTCTGTGTAATAATTCGCAAATTCACTCGTTTCTCGACAAAAACAACGATTATGAGAAAGGCTACACGAAAAGATTGGATAAAATGCTCAGTGGCGGTTGTCCTCTATTTGCTTTTCCTTTTGTGGGTAAAAAGTTGGTGGGGACTTCTTGTACTGCCGTTTATAGTAGACAATTACATAACAAAGTTCATTCCCTGGTGCTGGTGGAAAAATTCCAGGAGCAAACTTGTGCGCGGCGTGATGAGCTGGGTCGACTCCATAGTATTTGCCCTCGTAGCTGTATATTTTGTCCATCAGTTCCTTTTTCAGAATTATGTGATTCCTACATCTTCGCTCGAAAAGTCGCTGCTCGTGGGCGATTATCTTTTTGTGAGCAAGGCCAACTATGGCCCGCGCAAGCCACAGACACCGCTCAGTATGCCTCTTACACAGCACACAATGCCCCTTACTGGCGGCAAGAGCTATATCGACGCGGTACAGTGGGACTATGAGCGTGTGCCGGGATTCGAGAAGATTGAGCTTGGCGACATAGTGGTATTCAACTACCCCGCAGGAGATACTGCAACAACAAACCCCGAAGTAATAGATTATTACAAAATGTGCTACACCATCGGCGCAGAGCGCTTTCCCAACCGCCCCAATCTCGACAGTCTGAGCATTGAGCGCCGTCGTGCCATTTTCGATCTCTACTATAATACCGGACGCGAAGAAATCGAGAAAAACCCGCATATTTTCGGCGAAAAAGTGTGGCGTCCTGTGGACCGTCGCGAGAATTACGTAAAGCGTTGCGTAGGACTTCCCGGAGACGTATTACAGATAAAGAACAAAGTAATTTATCTTAACAACAAAGCAAGCAAACAACCCAAGAACGCACAATTCAACTATTGGGTAACATTCAAGGCACAGATGCCCGAGCGTTTGCGCCACGAGCTTGGAATAAGCAAAAAAGACCTCATCGATGGAAACTGCGGCAACGGTCTCTACTGCCTGCCGCTTACCGATGAAGTACGCGACAAGCTTGCCACATATACAAAGCTGGTGGCATCCATCGAACCTTATGAATATAAATATACGGGCGACACATATCCGCTCAACGGCCATACAGGCTGGACAGCCGACAATTACGGCCCCGTGTGGATTCCCAAGAAAGGCGAGAGTATAGACCTTACACTCGACAATATTGCCGTGTACGAGCGCCCTATCGCCGTATATGAGGGCAACAAGTTACAGGTAAAGGACGGACTCATCTTCATAAACGACAAGCCCGCCGACAGCTATACATTCAAGATGGACTATTATTGGATGATGGGCGACAACCGTCACAATAGCGCCGACTCGCGCTACTGGGGCTTTGTTCCCGAGGACCACATTGTGGGAAAGCCTCTCTTTATATGGCTATCGCTCGACGAGGACCGCGGCTGGTTCGACGGAAAGATACGCTGGAACCGACTTTTCCGCAGTGTAGGCAATTACAATTAAAGGACTATGCAACTGCTTGCACACCCACTCTACCTGGCTCCCCTGCCGCTGTATATCCATTTATATGCGGCAGATGCCCTGTTTGTCGACGGTGACACCCCTTTTACAAAGCAGACATTCCGCAACCGTGCCATAATAGCCACCGAGAATGGCACGCAGGCACTGACAATACCCGTAGTCCATCAGGGACGACAGGCAATGCGCGACGTGCGCATAAGCGAGCACGGCAACTGGAGGCACCTCCATTGGAACGCCCTTGTGAGCGCCTACCGCAAAAGCCCGTTCTTCGAGTATTATGCCGATGACTTTGAACGTTTCTATAGGCAGAAGGATGGTTTTCTTATGGATTTCAACCTTCAGATCCACGCGCTTATAAGCGAACTGCTGGGACTTGAACGGAGGGTTCAAATTGCAAAGGGGACAGATGCTGGCCCCATTATGGATATGCGTGCAATGGCCGAGCCAAATATGCTACCCAATGTGTGCAGCAATGTCGCAGAGCCCTACTATCAGGTATTCGCTGCCCGCAACGGCTTTATTCCCAACTTGAGTATCGTCGACCTTCTCTTCAATATGGGTCCCGAAGGACTCATCGTGCTGCGCGATGCAAGCAAGAATATCAATTCTACAAAATAATTTTTGATAAAAAGCAGCAAAACAACAACTTGCCGATTATATTTGCAGTATACTTTTGTGTCATTTATAAACCTATGATTTTATACAGTTATGAATGGCACGAATTTTGCAACACCAGAACAGCAACAGCGTAGCGACTTCCTGTTCTACTCCACAATACCCTTGGTGCTCAAATACGAGGGAGGATTCACCGACAATCCCAACGACAGGGGTGGAAGAACCAATATGGGAGTGACACAAGGCTTTCTCGACACATACAAGGAGAGAGCAGGTGTGAACGTGGACGATGTGAGGTATCTGAAAGAGGAAGATGCCATTGAGTTATACCGTACCGAGTGGAACATCTACGGCTTTGGCAAGCTCGACAACTGCAATGTGATGAAACTTGTTTACGACTTTGCGGTAAACTCGGGACCACAGACGGCAATAAAATGCCTGCAAAGAATACTTAACAGTAAAGGGAAAAACCTCGCTGTTGACGGTTATATAGGAGAGAATACGAACAGAGCGGTAAATTCCGTTGATGAAAAGCGGCTTGTAAGAGAGATTCAGAAGGCCCGCGCGGAGCATTGCGACAGGATTGTAGACCAAGACCCCAAACAACGCGAATTCATAAAAGGCTGGTTCAACCGGATAAACGACATAGGAAAAGAATGTGGCTGCGACACTGTTTTCAGGAGCAGACACCTGTAGGAATAGCTTATGAAAAGAATATTGTTGACAATTTGCGTATTGGGGATATTTGCGTGCGACAGCAGGAAAGAGGCGGACGTTGCGGGAATTACCCATCGCCATTCGTCGGCAATTGGGTAAATGCAGTAGAGAATGATTCAATCAAGAATCTCTCGCTACACATAGGCGGCGCAACGACTCATTGCTTGTAGCGTTCTATCGGGAGAGGGAAGAGCCTTTCTTTATGACCGGCAACCCGCTGAAGGACAGCAAGAAGGAGATAATACCACAAGTTTGTGTCGCTCTGCCCAAAAACGGCAACAAGGCCGTGGGACGCTTCAACGCCGGTTCAAGAGGAACGGTCACATTGGTAATGTTCAGCAACAGCACTATGCTGTTCAGGAGCGATGCTGCCATTGCCGCATTCCCCGACAGCGCCGTAATGGTGAAAGCAAGCGAAAAGCCCCTCTTTTTGCCGAACAGCAATTCACTATAGCCTACTACACTAAAAAAAGAATGGTGATTAGCAGGTCAAAAGACTTTTTAATCACCATTTATTGTATTTATGAATAGCGCCAAAGAACTACTGCATCCTCTATGCCGAGGATTTATTGGTTACGTATCTTGTTGCCCAATATGAATCCGAATATACCGGTGAGTATAATTCCTATTGTCGTTTGCACCACATTGAGCATATCCACCAGAGGCGAAACGTTGTGCAGAACATCGGAATCCATTCCAGCCATATTCTTGAGGCTTATGTAAAGGGCTTCGCTGTACTCCAGAAGCGACATATTGCTTATGAATGCCCAGGCAAACAGAAAGACAATGAGAATGTATGTCAGAATCATCCTTGTCATACTCTCGCCAAAGCCAAAGAACAAGTCGGATAGAGCATTTGTAATTATATGCCATACGTTGAATATCTTCTTCTTCAGGGAGACGCTCTTTCGGCAAAGCTCCATCATCATACGCCACCTCTCCATACGACGGCCTTCTACATATGCCCAGTTTCCGTCGGCAATGAACCCCTTTCCTGTCCATAGCGCGCTAAGGGTCTTGTAAATTTCCTCGGCCTCGTCCCATCGTCCTTTCAGGGCCTCGGTAGCGCTCCATTCCGACAGGGCATCTACATCATTCTTTCTCTCGCCCGTTCCGTACAGATGCCACTCGGTAAGGAATTTCCTGTACTCCTTGGCGTTCTGTTGCAATATACGCCCGTCGACAAGATTCTTGCGTCTTATCAACGCCGAGTCGCCAATGTATGTCTTATTGAGGCTGCAATTGCTTATCCTGCAATTATTGAATATTATCACACCGCCCATAAAAGCCCTGTAAAAATCGCAATAATCTATTGCAGCATCCTCGAATGTACCATCCTCTATCTTGGAATATCTGAAATCGCACCACTGGATGGTTGCCTTTCTGAAGCGGCAATGTATGAGTTCGCATTGCTTGAAGCTCACACGTTCCAAACGACATCCCGAGAAGTCAATACCCTCCAGCCTCTCTCCTGAGAAGTCGACCCCTATAATTTCCTTCTGTTGCAACAGCTCTGCCAATCTATCTCGTTCCATATCCACTTTGTAACTATCTCTTTGTTGAAACATCATATTGTGCGGTGTTCCTCTATTCCCTCAACGAATATCGCACTGAAAGGACGAGCAGGACAAACATATTCACAAGCACCGCATCCCAGACAACGCTCCGCATCGACCACGGGTATCCTTGCTGCTCCAGGCTTATCCTTGCACTCAACCATACTTATTGCGCCATTGGGGCAGTGACGCGCACAGTTACCGCAACGCACTCCGTCGCTGTATGCAATACAGTTGTCGGGCACCCATACCGCAGTACCTATCTTCACGGCACTCTTCATAGCCTTTTCAATGGGCTTTATTGCACCGTTGGGGCACACCTGCGAACACAGGTTGCAGGCAGGGCGGCAGAAGCCACGTTCAAATGACATTTCGGGCTGCATAAAGTTCTCTATTCTCTGCGAAGGACGCAGCACATCGTTGGGACACTTCGAGACGCACAACTGACACGATGTACAATGTTGCGCAAAGCGAGCAAGACTCACTGCGCCTACTGGAACAACAGGTGTACGGCGCTCCGGAATTCTCTTCTCTTCCAACGCTGCAAGACCACCATCTACAATTTTTCCCTCTTGCGCGAACAACGACGAGCCAAGCATTGCACCCGACACGGCTATAAAATTGCGTCGGCCACCGTCTGTTGCCTTTTCTTTGCCCAAACCGAATCCTGCATATCTGTACTTTATTGCCCCACGCTTGCAATTACCGATGCAGTCCATACAAGCTACACATCGGCTATAGTCTATCGAACCCTCCTCGATGTTTATGCAGCTACCCTTGCAACCACGCTCGCACAGCTTGCATCCACCGCACTTGCTGCTGTCTATCGTGGGACGGAACAGCGAATAACGCGATACAAACCCCAGTAATGTACCTACAGGACATACAGTGTTGCACCACGTACGTCCGCCACGCCACGCAAGTACCGATACGGTTATGAATGTCACTGCCGACACTGCAATTGCACCAGCACTGCGCATCCACACGTCAACCGGGTAGAAGGCATAGCTGCCGGCACGCTCTGCAATGTATGCAAACAGGTTGTTCACCCACAGATAGAGCGGCGACAGCAGACTGTCGACCATTCGTCCGTAAGCACTGTAAGGCTCAATGAGCGCAGCCACCCAAGAAAGCCCTGTAACAAGCAACAGGACAAAAACCGATACCACAGAGTAGCGCAGCCAGCGGTTCTCCTTCTTGAACGAGAAGCGTGCACGTTTGCCCTTTCTCCTGCCCGAGAGGTTGGATACAATATCCTGCATTATGCCTAACGGACAGATTGTGGAGCAATACACTCGTCCAAACACAAATGTCAGGAGCAGCAGTATGGCTATTATAACCACATTGAGCGACAGAATTGCAGGTATCAGCTGTACCTTTGCCATCCAGCCCAGCCACAAGTGCAGCACTCCGGAAAAATCGAGGAAAAGCGCTGTGATGCCAGTAAAGAACAGCGTAGCGAGGAATATTCTTATTTTGCGTAACATATTGATGAAACCTCAGTTTATTTGTATTGTAAGTATATTTGTCTGTACCTCATTTACAAGGAAGCCGTACCGTCAAATCAATCCGTCCTCCCTTATCTTCTGTACAAATTTGTCGATGCGCTGCATCTCTCTTGCAATCTTAATTCCCTGCGGACAGTGCGGCTGACACTGGTGGCAACCTACGCACTTGTCGGCCTGTCGCATACGCGGCACTGTGCGGTCGAGTCCGATAAGGAAATTGCGGCGCTGTTCGCGGTAGTCGCTATCGAGCTCATTCTGCGGCATTGCGCCCTCGTTGAGACAGCGGTTGTAGTGCCTGAAGATTGACGGAATATCGAGTCCGTAGGGGCAGGGCATACAATATTGGCAACCTGTGCAGCCAATGTCGCTGAACTCCATCTTGCGCTTGGCAACGTCGCTCAGCACCTTGAATTCCTCGTTGTCGAGGCGGTCGAGCGGTGCATATGTACGTATATTGTCCTGCAGATGCTCCATATATGTCATTCCGCTCAACGCGGTGAGCACATTGTCGAAGCTGCCAACAAAGCGGAAAGCCCACGACGCCACGCTCTTTTGCGGCTCGCGTTCCTTGAGCAGCGCCATTGCCTGATAGTTCATTGTGGCAAGCGAACCGCCCAACAGGGGCTCCATAATTATTACAGGGATTTTCTTCTCGGTCAGGCGGTTGTACATATACTCGGCAGTGGGGTTACCGCGCTCCCAGTCGACGTAGTTCATCTGTATCTGCACAAAGTCCCACTCTACCCCTGCCTCGTCAAGCATAAAGTCGAAGAACTCCTTGCTGCCGTGGAACGACCAGCCGAGGTTGCGTATGCGTCCGTTCTTCTTCTGTTCGAGAAGATAGTCGAGTAGCCCGTTGTTTACGAAACGGTTGTAATATGCCTCGTGCGAGCCCACGCTGTGCAGCAACAGATAGTCGACATAATCGACCTGCAGCTCGCTCAGCGAGTTGTTGAACATATCAATGCCGAACTGCAGCGAGTGGTTGCCGCGCGAGTTCGAGAGCTTGGTTGCAATATAATAGCTGCTGCGCGGGTGGCGGCTCAAAGCTATTCCCGTAGCCTTTTCCGATGCTCCTTTGCAATATACGGGTGCCGTGTCGAAGTAGTTCACGCCGTGGGCAATCGCATAGTCGACAAGTTCGTTCACCCTCTGCTGGTTTATCACCTGGTTGCCCTCTTCGTCGGCAATGGTCGGGAGGCGCATCATTCCGTATCCCAGGAGCGACACCTTGTCGCCGCTCAGATTCGTGCGGTACTCCATCTTGCCGGTCGGCACTTCGCCTCCCTCTCCCTCGGCTATATATCTCTTCTGAACCTCGTTACCGCATCCTGTAACCGAGAATGATGCCGCTACAGCAGCACCTGCGCCCAACCGTTTGAGGAACGAGCGTCTGTCGATACCTTTCTTCTCTTTATCCATAATTCATTGACACTGCCTTTTTATAAGCAACAGCATATTGCAAATATAACAAAAGTTATAATAAGAAACCTTTTTACATCAAAATATTCTTAATCCATACAACAGCCTCCAATAGAACGAGCAACGGAATCAGCACAATCCTTGCCCTTGACATCGTCTTGTCAAACGTCACACCTAAAGGGGTTCCTTTCGCCTTGTCAGCGACAAGCATCATCATATAGGCAAGCGAGAAGAGCATCAACAGCAGGGCATTGGGGTTCATCACAACACCTGCACGCACCTTCCCTGCGACAAGCAGCAGTGCAGCCCGTGTAGTCCCGCATCCGGGACAGGGGAGCGAAAACAACAGACGTGACGGGCAGACACTTACACAGTCCCCGTCACACAACACCGCATACAAGAGCCATAGGGCGCCTGAAGCAATGAACGACATAATGACAATATGTTTTTTGGAAGCAACCCCTATCACATTACCATCAGTACCTTCTTAAGGTTTTCCTCTTTAGCGGCACCCATTATAAGAAACAGGTCTATCAGCCACCACAGACCAAAACCGCCACAGGTAATGAGTTTCAAGAGTCCCAGACCAACCTGCCCCACATAAATACGGTCGATACCGAACTCACCCACCAAAAAGGAGAGGACAAGTGCTATGACAGGGTTCTTGAAATTCAGGGACAACAGCAACGGCCACCTCTCCTCGGGAAGAGACTTGAGCCTGTCACGCATAATAGCCATCTTTCCCGACGGCAAATTCTCACTGTTGTTCATCAAGAACATATCTACCTTCTGTGCTTCCATAGGAATATCATTTTTTCTTACCGCAAAGGAAAATCTTTTTTTCGACAAAAGCAACAACAGTGACTATTTTATGGGAGACATTCCGAGCGAAACACCGGCGTTTCCCATCCTGTGACGCAACCATTCACTCAGACGCAGGCTGTCGGCACTGTCCATACTGCCATCTGTCGAAATATTGACGTATGTCTGTTCCACAGGCTTCTTATCCTCCTTGTCAACACTCCACAAGAGACCTACCGTAAGCTCCATTATCTGAGGGAACAGTATATGGGCCTCGTCATATATAACAGAGTCGAGACGCGCATAGCGGTAGAGCGTCACGATGCTGTCGCGCAGCGAGACGTTCTCTTTCTCGAGCCTCTTGTTCTGAGTATATATCTCCTTTACAAAATTGTTGCTTATGGACGAGAGCAACAGACTGTCGTGTCCCTCACCGTCCTGCAATATCCTGAGCTGCGTTCCCTTAAGATTATACTCGGGCAGTTTGAGCCTGACATCCTCTATCAGCACTTTCGGGATATAATTGCCCACTATCACAGTTTCTATGCTGCGGGTGCTGTAGTCTATCTGTTTCTCTATAATCTGTGTATTGGGAAAATCGAGTTCCTTTGCAATGAACAGCTGTGCATTCTCGATGTATATAGTCTTTCGCACAATGTTGTAGGTGAGCAGCACGGACGGGAGCAGGGTAATCACAGAGACTGCAACAATCATACGCCGCACCTTGCGTTCGCGTTGTTTGTCGGCGAAATATTTTGGCGAGAACTTGAAGAAGCGCACACCTATGAAAGTGGATATCGCAATGAATACCGAGTTTATGAAAAAGAGGTACAACGCACCTATCGCATACAGCCAATTGGATGTCGCAATGCCGTAACCAACCGTACACAGCGGGGGCAACAGCGCAGTGGAGAGCGCAGCACCTATGATAACCTGTATGTGGTTCCCTTTTGTGCTCAATGCAAGGAATCCGGCAGCACCGCCAATGATAGCCGTGAGTACATCGTAGAATGTGGGTGAGGTACGGGAGAGGAGCAACGAGCGTGCCTCGTTGAGCGGGGAGAGCCAAAAATATACGGTAGCTGCAAGAACTGCAAACAGTGCTGCAACAAGAAGGTTGCGCATAGAACGCTTCATAAGTTCCATATCGTTTATCCCCACCGCAAGCCCCACACCTATTATGGGTGCCATAAGCGGCGATATGAGCATTGCGCCCGTCACAATGTTGGTGGAGTCGATATTCAGCCCCACCGACGCAATGACTACCGCGAATATCAGTATCCACAGAGTCACCCCCTTGAAGTCGACAGCCTGACGTATATTCTCTATGACGACATTTTCGTCCTCAATGTCGGGTGTAAGGTCGAGATGGCTCTTGAGTTTGTTATATAGCCGGATGAGTGTATCCATTATAAATGTTCCATTAAGCAGACCACCGGGCCTACTTGATGAAACGATTTACAAAGGGGATTTGTTTGAGCGGAATATCTTTCTTTATAAAATAGCCCACATATACGAGAATAAGGATGGTGTTTACACCCAAGCGCAGCCACATATTCTCCTCTCCGTCAGGCAGCAGTGCCGACAAAGAGTATATCACAGCAGCGAGGGCGGCGTACGCCGAAAGGGCCTTGAGGTCGTAGTTGACGGGGCTGCGCCAACGGCTTACAATGTACGAGAGAGCCATTGCCGTAAAGTAGCCCAGCATAGAGGCGTATCCGCAGGCCATATATCCGTATTCGGGAACAAACAGAATATTCACTGTCAGCAGCACAGCACATCCTACAAACGAGAATATGGCTCCCCACCACGTCTCGTCATTCATCTTGTACCAGAACGAGAGGTTAAAGGATATGCCCATAAAAATCTCTCCGAGCATCACCAGCGGCACCACACCGAGTCCCTCCCAATAGTCACGTCCGATGAGGTAACGCAATATATCCATATAGAGTACAACAGCCAGGAACGCCAACAGCGATATTGCAACAAAATATTTCATTGCCTTTGCCTGATACTCCTTGCTCTCCTTGTTGTCCTTTCCACTGTCGAACACAAGCGGCTCGTATGCAAAGCGGAAGGCCTGCATAAGCATTGCCATTATGGCTGCAATCTTCACTACAGCGCCATAGATGGAGAGCTGTATCTCGCCTGCCTCACCCGGGACAAGCCATTTGTATATTATCTTGTCGGCGTGCAGGTTCAATATTCCGGCAAGGCTGAGCAGCAGCAATGGCCACGAGTAGGAGAGCATCTCCTTGAGTAGTCTGCCGTCGGCTACAGGACGGTAGATGCTCAACTCGGGAATAAGGAACAGTGTAATTGACGACGTACATATAAGATTTATCAGGAATATGTAATATGCCTGATTGTCGGGATTGAAGAAGCCGTAGCTCTCGGGATTCCGCGCATAGAGATAGGGCAGCAGCAGGAACGCGACAAGATTCATTGCTATGCTCATAAATATGAAGAGCAGCTTCAGCCCCACGAACCTCAGCGGACGCTTCTTGTATCTTATATATCCGAAAAGTATTGCCTGAACAGCATCCAGTGCGACAACCACAGCCATCATTGTCACGAACTCGGGGTGTCCACTGTAGTCGAGAAGGGCTGCGATTGAATCTATATTTGCAAAGACGGCAAACAGGAAGAGTGCACACAACGTACCCACCACCTGCAACGACATCGACAACACCCTGGGGACATCGGCACCGGGCTTGTTCGCAAAGCGGAAGAAGGTCGTCTCGAATCCGAACGTCAGCAGTGCCAGCAGCAGCGCGGTCCAGGCATATACGTTTGTTACAATGCCGTAGTTACCCGACTCGGCTGTCATTGTGTGTGTATAGAGCGGAACGAGCATATAGTTGAGGAAACGTCCCACTATACTGCTCAATCCATAAAGCACTGTATCCCGGAAGAGTGACTGTAATTTAGACATTGCACTTTGTGTTTTTCGTTGTTATTGCTGTTTGAATCTGTCGGCAGGAGGGTCAATGGCCTCAAAAGAGCGACGGGCCGTCACCGAAGCGGCTACGGCCGAGATGCTTGTATGCAAGGTCGGTAACCTCGCGGCCGCGGGGGGTGCGCTTGAGGAAGCCCTCCTTTATGAGATAAGGCTCGTAGACCTCCTCGATGGTACCGGCATCCTCGCTCAAGGCAGTGGCAATTGTACCCAATCCCACTGGACCGCCTTTGAACTTGTCAATTATCGTCAGGAGTATCTTATTGTCTATCTCGTCGAGTCCGTAGCGGTCGATATTCAGCGCCTCCAGCGCCATCTTTGCAATATCGTTTGTAATGTGGCCATTGCCCATCACCTGCGCAAAGTCGCGCACACGACGCAGGAGAGCGTTTGCAATACGGGGCGTTCCGCGGCTTCGGCGGGCAATCTCGTAGGCAGCCTCATCGTCGAATGTGACGCGCAATATCTGTGCCGAGCGGCCTATGATGCCCGCAAGAGTCTTGTTGTCGTAGTACTCAAGGTGCATATTTATGCCGAAACGGGCACGTAACGGCGCAGTGAGCAGTCCGCTTCGGGTTGTTGCACCAATGAGCGTAAAGGGGCTAAGATCAATCTGTATCGAGCGCGCCGAAGGGCCCTTGTCAATGAGAATGTCAATGCGGTAATCCTCCATAGCCGAGTAGAGGTACTCCTCGACAATGGGCGAGAGACGGTGAATCTCATCGATGAAGAGCACATCGTTGGGTTCGAGCGAAGTGAGGATACCTGCAAGGTCGCCAGGCTTGTCGAGTACCGGTCCCGATGTAACCTTGAACCCTACACCAAGCTCATTCGCTATTATATTGCTAAGAGTGGTCTTTCCCAATCCCGGAGGGCCGTGCAGCAGCACGTGGTCGAGCGACTCGCCACGCATACGGGCAGCCTGCACGAATATACGCAGGTTGCTCACCACCTTGTCCTGTCCGCTAAAGTCGTGAAAGGCAAGAGGACGCAAGGCATTCTCGAACTCCTTGTCGCTGTGCTTTCCACGAATGTCAAATCCTTCGCTCATAAATCTTACTTAATTAACAGAATGCGAATATACAATAAAAAAGATGCTCCACGAACTTTATTCGCCATTATCTGTTGCAGGGCACGCAAATTTGCGATAAAGGAAACCAGTGAAAGTATAGAGCAGCAGACCCGACAGCAGCCCTGCAAAAGCATCTACAAGGTAGTGCGCCTTAATGTATACAGTGGCGCAGCATAGCAGTATGTAGAACGGGAATAGTACAGCTGCAAGCCCTTTCTTCACCCTCAGTGCAAGCAGTATGAGTATTGTAGACATTCCGATGTGCGAGCTCGGGAATGCTGCCGTGGGGCGTTCGCCCGATGCCTGCGCCATATTCACAAGCGAGGTAAAGAATCCTCCCTTATCGGCCTGGGGTATCGTTATCCCGGGGTTGAGATTGAAGTAATCCCCTATCGACGGATAAGGTCCTGCAGCAACAAGTTCATTGCCAATTACAGGAAAATAGAACTGCGGGCCGGCCACCGGCACAAAGATATATACAAGATAGTAGATGAAGAACGAGCACATTACGACAAATGTACAGCGTTCAACCTCCTTATTACGCTTGAAAAAGTACCATAGCGTTACAGCAACAATCATAGGATAGTACGACCAATAGCCCAGATTGAAAAGCTCACGCCACAGATTGCTGCTGCATACCGTGTCGAAGAGCAGCGCAGGCTGACATCCGAACAGCGACAGCTCGGCCGATGCAAAGAAGTGGTCGAGGTTGGGGAATATCCTGTTGAACTCGAATGTGTCGGGGTACCAGTAGGACAACAGCGACATTTGGGCAACCAACCGCACAAGCCGCATAGCAGGCGAAGGGAACTTCGTGTAGACGAATATCAGCGCAAAGGTTGCCGCCAATATATAAAAACGTCCGAGAAGCATCTCCCCCGGATTGTTCAGCCTGTCGTAGAATATTATGATGAGTATTGTCGTAAACAGATTGTAGAGCAGGTTGAGCAGCTCCACCGCGAGGAAACTACGTTCCTCCTTTTCGCGATTGAATAATTTCATAGCCATTTGTTCTCTTTGTACCATTTTATTGTCTCGGCTGTACCGCGCTCCAGATTGTAGTCGGCTGTAAAACCGAGTTCTTTTTCTATTACCGACGTGTCGCACAGCCAGTTGCGTTGTTTCATTATATTGTATTTGTCGCTGTTGAGTGTCGAGGGTTTACCGCTGAAACTTGACAGTTGCTCGGCACACAGGGATATTGCCCTCAGGAACCACAGGGGCGCTTTTATGTGCAGCACGTTCCTTACCCCCATCTCGCGCTGTATATAGTCGCTGAATGCACGGCTGTCGTATCCGCGCGGCTCGCTAACGAAGTAGGAGCGGCGCGTGACGCCTTTCTCAATTGCAAGATATACGGCCTTCACCAGGTCCTTTACATAGATGAATGTTATGACCTGCGGGCTGTACCCGACAGAAAAGTCAATGTGGTTCTTTATTGAGACTGCCATCTGGAAGTAATCCCTCTCGCGCGGACCGTACACCCCCGTGGGGCGCATTATGACGTATGGAAAATCCTCGATACTGCGGATGTACGCCTCGGCCATAAGTTTGCTTTTTCCGTATGCGGTGTTTGGTTCTGCCGCGTCACTGTCGGCGATAGGCATATAGGGCTGCTCCTCGCGTGCGGGACCCATTACGCTCAGTGAGCTAAGGTATATGAACTGCCTGGGGCACATATCCAGTTCGAGCAGCGCATCGACAAGATTCTTTGTGCCATCGAAATTGACACGCATAAAATCCTTTGTATCGACACATTTTGTAGCTCCCGCAGCGTGAATCACATAGTCCCACCTGCCATATTCCCCAGCAAACTGCAACAGCTGGCTGCGCAATTCATCGGGGTTCTCCAAATTGAGTTCTATGAAATTTATGCGGCTGTCGGCAAGGTATCTGCGGCTGCTGTTCCTGCGCATACCAGCCCAGACACTGTATCCAAGCCCAACACCTTTCTCGACCAGGAAACTGCCGATAAATCCGCTGGCTCCCGTCACTAAAATCTTCATACCTTGTTGAATTTTGTGCGAAGTTACGGTTTTTCTGCAACTTGAGGAAATCTTCATATAACAAAAAGGGCCTGCCCGAATACTCAGACAGACCCTCCGAAACACAAAAAACACAAAATACTTTAAACTACAATTTTTAGAAATCTATGACACTGCCGTCTAGGGCAAGGAATATATCCTGTTCAAAATTTCCTCTTTCGAGATTCAGTTTATAGAATTGGAGCGAGGGAGTTTCCACAAAGTCGGCATCGTCTATTCTGTAATCGGGGTATAATTCGGCTGCACCGCTGCGCACCTGTATAGGAAGCGCCGGGACAGCAACGTCCCACTCGCTGTACACCCACTCGGCAGAAGCGTTGAAATAAACCTCCTTGACTACATTCTGGTGCACAATCTCCACCTCGTAAAGTCCATTCTCGTCATACTCGCTTTTACGGATGGCCGCACCGGGATATTCAGTCTCTATAAAAGCCGTCACACTATTGTCAAGCAAGGTGCCTGTACCCTCGATACCTCCCTCGAGAATAGTACCGTCGGCAGTTACGTACAGCCACAACTCTGCCCCACCCTTCTCTATCTCAACCTCGTAGTAGTTGCCCGACAGAGTCTCGACATAATCGACATCGTCAATACGGTGGCTGGGATAAGCCTCGGCTACAGCGTCGGTCACACTTTTGGGAAGAGCCGACAGAGCAATGTCCCACTCGGTGTACACCCACTCGTTGTTAGGCTTGAAATAGGCATCCTTGAGTTTTGAATCGTGGATAAATTCCACCTCCAGAAGCCCGTTGTTTTCATACTCGGCCTTGCGTATCGAAGCACCTGGATATTTAGTCTCGATATAACTCTTTACCGTTGCATTTACAGCAACACCCTTGTCATCGTCATTGTCGCACGACACCACTGCCGCCAGCACAAGAAACAACACAGGAAACAGCAACTTTTTCATATTTCTTCATATTTGATGGGTTCATAAATAATCAGTCGTCAATATCAATTATATTGAAATTGCGGTCGAAAGTAAGTTCGAGGCGATTCGACAATTTCACCTCATAGTCGTGACGGTCGCGGTCTATCCGTAATACTTTTTCATTGGGGTAATTCTCGCTTATATACTTTCTTACCGGTTCGGGAACCAGCACCGCCGGAACCTCGCCGTATCGGCAATCAACCTCTTTCCAATTGCCGTTGCGCAGGAATTCCACCTTGGTACCATCGGTAAAGACAACCTCGTAGTTACGCTCAAAGAGGTCGCGTTCCTCCTTTACATACGATATTTTAAGCGAGCCGAAATGCTCATTCACGAATCTTTGTGCCGCAGCAGGAAGTTTTTCTTTTGTTATCACACGGTCGTTATCGGCTTTTGCAGCAGAGAGACCCAACACAAGAACAGAAAATGCGAATAAAAGGATTCTTTTCATAATTATTGCTCTTTAATTTTGTTATACTTTTTCTTTCTAAGAACAAGATTTATACAGCCTTGTTCACTTCTTATATTGCAAAGTTTATACACAATTCTGAAACGAATTTGAAATTTTGGAAATCTTGCCATTTTTTTATAAAATATTTCGGTTGCTGACGGCAAATACACTATTTTTGCCCTCAAAACCGACTTAACAACAGCACCGATGAACACCATCTGGATAGTAATGCCCATACTCATAGTGCTTATGTTCCTGCTGGGAACAGAACTCACACGCGACTCCTTTACAGCCGTTGCGCGTAAACCCGCCGCACTCATATTGGGCACAATAGGGCAGATTGTACTGCTCCCCCTCGTTGCATTTGCCGTTGCCTGGATATTGGGACTTTCACCCGCATTTTTTATGGGCCTTGTGCTCATAGCCTGCTGCCCCGGCGGAAGTTCCTCCAACGCATTCTCTATGCTTGCGAAGGGCGACGTCGCCCTGTCCGTGGCACTCACCGCCATAAGCAGCGTTGTTACACTTTTCACCCTCCCCGTAATTATGCAGGCAGTGGCGCTCTACGTATCGAGCGAGGCGAATGTCACAATAGAACTCCCCGTGGGCAAGCTGCTTATGCAGAATCTGGCACTGATGTTCGTCCCTATGCTGCTTGGAGTGATTTTCAGGCGCACAATGCCACGTCACGCAGCAGCCACCAACCGCCTGTTGGGCAAGGCCGCCTTTCCCGCGCTGATGCTGTTGGCACTGCTCTTCTTTTTGCAGTACCCCAAAGTGATTGCCGGCAATTTTGCCACACTGGGCACAGCCTGCACGCTGCTCATCATTGTTACAATGGCCTGCGGCTCGTTGCTCTCACGTGCGGGTAAGCTTACCGCCGCCGCCCGACGTACCATTGTCATTGAGATTGGAATGCAGAATGCGGCACAAGCCATTGCAATAGCCTCATCGCCAATAATTTTCAACAACGACAATATGGCAATACCAGCCATCATATATGCACTTTTGATGAACGTCATCCTGCTCATATATGTATTTTACATAAGAAAGAAACAACAATAAAATATGGCAAAGAAAGAGAACATAAAAAAACTGTTCGACAACATCGCATCGGACTACGACAAACTCAACCACATTCTGTCGCTCAACATCGACAAAGGCTGGAGAAAGAGAGCCGTAAAAGAGACAATAGACTGTGACAAACCTATGCAGGTGCTCGACGTTGCCTGCGGAACGGGCGACTTTACAATTGAGATTGCCCGCAAGGCAGCACCCGGAAGCAAGATAACAGGCATCGACCTCTCCGAAGGAATGATGAAGATTGGACGCGAGAAGATTGCCTCGGCAGCAGTGGAGGCCACCCTCGAATATGGCGACTGCGAGGCACTCACATACGCCGACAACAGTTTCGACAGAATAACAGTGGGCTTTGGAGTGCGCAACTTCGAGCATCTGGAACTTGGACTCAAGGAGATGTACCGCGTACTCAAGAAAGGCGGCAAGCTGGTGATACTGGAGCTCTCGATACCCTCGAACAGCTTCATACGCTGGTGCTACAAACTCTATTTCCTTAAAATACTGCCTGCGATAGGCGGTTGGGTATCGGGCAACAGGGGCGCATACAATTATCTGCCCGCATCGGTGCTCCATTTTCCAGCACCCGACAAATTCCAGGCTATGATGCGCGAGGCAGGATTCCCCACCGTGGAGCACAAGGCATTCACATTCGGAATATGTCGTATGTACGTAGGCAAGAAATAGGACACACGTATGCTTGTCAGTTGGATAAAGGCTATGCGCCCGCAGACACTGCCCGTGAGCATAGCCGGAGTAATTGCCGGAACGGGCTGCGCCGTCTGGTGCAACAGGTTCAGTGTTGTGCCCGCCCTGCTGTGCCTTTTGTTCGCAGTGCTTGCACAGATAGCCTCGAACTTCGGGAACGAATATTACGACTACGTAAAAGGAGTTGACAAAAAGGGACGCCCGGGCTTCAGGCGCGGTGTAACCGAGGGGGACATCTCCCCCGTGGCGATGCGCAATGCCACCTTCGGCACACTTGCACTTGCAGCGCTTACAGGCTGCGCAATGCTCCCTTACGGCGGAACAGAACTTATAGCAGTGGGGATTGCAGTAGCAGTCTTTGCCCTTGCCTACAGTGCAGGACCTTTTCCCCTGTCACACCACGGACTGGGCGATATTACCGTTGTCATATTCTTCGGACTAATCCCCGTCACTTTTACCTGCTATGTGCAATGCGGCAGTTGGGAAGGGCTGAACGCATCCTTGCCCACAGCCTTTGCCGTGGGACTTCTTGCCGCCAACGTACTCATAGTGAACAACTACCGCGACGCCGACGATGACAGGAAAGTCGGCAAGCGCACAACCGTAGTCCTTTTTGGGCGCAGAGCAATGTCACTCGTCTATCTCCTTTCGGGCATAGCGGCAATAGCCATCGCCTTTATGCTCCCCGTGTGGAAGGGAATACTCCGCCTGTCGTTTGCCGTGCCTCTTTTATACATATTGCTCCTGCACGTAAAGAGCTGGCGCAAACTAAGGAAAAGCAGCGGTGCCGCGCTCAACCCGCTGCTGGCCGAGACAGCAAGGAACCTGCTCTTCTTCTCGGTGCTGATGTTTGCGGCATTCTACTTCTCGGGCAGAAGCTAAAAACAGACAGAAGCGCGCAGATATTTGCACGCTTCTGCCTGTTTTATTAAATTCACTTATCAATCGTCAATATCAACCAGATTGAATTTCTTGTCAAAAGTAAGTTCAAGTCCGTTAGAAAGCTTTACCTCATAATCGTGGCGGTCGCGGTCTATCTGAAGTATCTTCGCTTCGGGGTATCTGTTTGCAACAAAATCATTAATCTTTTGGGGAACAAGCTCTGCGGGAACACCGTTCTTGCGGCAATCAATCTCCTTCCACTTGCCATCACGTGTAAACTCGAGCTTTGTACCATCGGCAAACACCACCTCGTAGTTAGAAGCAACAAGTTCTCTATCCTCCTTTACC
>JAFYSC010000050.1 GCA_017546635.1 Bacteroidaceae bacterium
AAGCAAAGGTTGCTTGGAGTGGTCGGCAACCACGCGGTAGGGAATACATTTCATACCCTTTGCCTCGTCGCTGCCGGCATAATTCACAGGACCCCAGCCACGCAAAAGGTCGAAGTGCAGGAAAGCACGCATCGCAAGTGCCTCGCCGCGTATCATCCGGCGTGTCAGGGTGTCTACAAGAACCGCCTCGCCGTTTATCTCCCACCACTTGAGCAGATTGTTGACATTGGCAATCGTGTGGTACTGCGCCTGCCAAGTGTTAGCAAGCACCCCCTTTGTGTTGTATGCACCGCTTGTCTCACGGTCGTAGATGTATACGCTGCTGCGGTCGGTTGTTCCGTCGGGCAACTTGTCGTACATCTGTGCAAGCTGTTCCACAAGACCGAAGCTCAGGTTCTTGCCATAGGTATTCTCCTCGGTCATTGTTATATACAGTCCGGCAAGAGCGCTCTTGAAGCCGTTCTCTGTGGTAAAGAGTTCCTTTGCCGGAACGTCGGTGTTGGGACTCACGTCCAGCCAGTCGTCGCACGATGCCAACGAGAGTGCACCGGCCATTGCGGCAACCAATATATATATTCTCTTTTTCATATATTCAAGTTATATTTTGTGTGTATTTATTATCTGAACATTATTGAAAGCGACAACGTGTAGGAGCGTGCAAACGGATAGTCGAGTCCGCGCTCCATCTTGATGGGCGAGATGCGCGCCAGGTCGTTTGTTGTAAAATTCAGTGCAAGGACATCGATGTTCGAATCGCGCAGGAATTTGAAATTCTCGGCCGAGAAGCGGTATCCGATGTTCATTGTAGCAAATCTTATCTCGTTGTCGTCCATAATGAAGCGTGTACTTGCTGGTGTGTTCGCTCCTGTGGGGCTGAATCCCACGTAAGAGGTCACGTCACCGGGCTTTTCCCAACGGCCCTGTCCTGCGCGCCTGTCGAGGTTGTATGCTACATTCTGGTTCTCAATCTTATCCACGAGAGTCTGGTTGTACACCACCCCACCATACTTGTATGTAAAGCCGAGAGTACAGGAGAGGTCCTTCCAGTTTATGCTTGTGGATAATGTACCGCTTATCTTGGGGTTAGTATCGCCCACGGGTACCTTGTCGTTGGCGTTCCACACGAAGGTCTTTGTGCCGTCGCGCTTGAGGTACACCTCTTTACCGGTCACGGGGTCAACGCCCAAAGAACGCACCACGTAGAGCGTCGTTGTCGACTCTCCCTCGCGGTACTGCGGCAGCGGAGCATCGGCCGAACTCATCTGAGCCTCGTTGACCTTCTTGAGGTAGTCGGAGAGCTTGCGTATCTTGTTCCGGTTGCTGTTGGCATTCGCACTCATTGTCCAGAAGAATTGCTTGCGAAGGTTCTGTACGGCAATAACATTAAGCGAGAGGTCGAAGCCACGGTTCTGCAGCTCGCCCGCATTCATCACCATTGTGGGATAACCGGTAGAGGGGGCAAGGTCGTAGCTTGTGAGCAGTTCCTTGGTTATATTGTCGTAGTAGTTGAATGTCACGTTCACCCTGTTCTTCAACAGTCCAAAGTCGACAGAGAGGCTCGTATTATGCGTCTTTGCCCAGTTGAGCTCGGTATTGTTGAGACCACTCAGCAGCGCACCAAGAACGGGGAAAGAGTTATAGGGACGCATCGTCTGCGAGAAGCTGTAGTACTCTATCACGTCCGACGGGCTGAAATTCTGCTCACCCGTAATACCGTAGCTTGCGCGGAATACCAGGTTCGACAGATAGCCTTGCAACCACTTCTCGTTGTGGGCGTTCCAACGTCCGCCCACCGACCAGAATGGCACAAGATTGTGGTTGGCATATCTCGACGAAGCCTCGCCGCTCAGGTTGAAGTCGACCGAATAGCGGTTGTCGTAGCTGTAGGAGAACTGGCCTATCAGTCCTATCGAACGCGAGATATTCTCGTTACCGATGTTGCTCATATTTGTCTCCATCTTGTTGCCGAATATGAAGTCGTTCATATGCGAGTCGGGGTAACCTGTTGCCGAGAGGTTCACATAGTTGTTCTTGTCCTCGCTTATTGTCCAGTTACCGAAGAGGCTGAAAAGATGCTTGCTTATCACAAGGTTATAGTTGATACCCAGGTTGCTCGACCACGATGCCATATTACCGGTACTCTTGAAATAACTACCCTTGCGTGTAAGGTCGTCCTCGAGCTCGAAGCTCGTGTGGTCGGCAGGCAGGAACTTGTCGGTTCCCGCCATTCCGCGTGAGTATGAAAGCTGTTCGGTGATGCGCAGGTTCTTCAATATCATATACTCGAGACTGAGGCTTGTAGTAACGCTCAGGCTGTTCGTTGCGTCGTTAATGCCTACCGTTGCATCGTAGAGAGGGTTGGTGATAACCTTGCTCTGTCCGCTCACAGTGTTGTTGTCGAGTATCTTGAGCTGCTTGCCGTTGGCATCCTCGGGGATATAATAGGGGTTCAATCTTGTGTACTGCGAGAATGAGCCGTAAGGCGAGTTATGGCTATTGGACTCGGAGAGACTTATATTGGCACGCATTGTGAAATTGTCCTTCAGATAGGTCATATTGAAGTTCACGCCCATAGTGTTGTTGTCCGACTCCTTCATCACGCCAGGCTGCATAGATGCGTTAAGGTCGAAACTGTAGCGGAAAGCTTCGGTACCGCCGGCCACACTTGCCGAGTGGCGATGCTGGATGGCGGTGCGCAAGGGCTTGGAGAGCCAGTAGGTGTTCACTCCTCCAAGCACGTTTCGGCGATATTTGTTGTAGAGGTTCATCTGCGCCGGATTATTGGGATTGTAAAGTCCCGCTCTCCACTCTGTGTCGAGCTTTGTGGCTGCATCCATCATATTGTAGTCGGTGAGATCGGGTGCCTGCACTGTCATTGTTCCGTTGTACGAGACTGAGAGCGCACCGTCGGGTGCAACCTTTGTCTCCACTACCACCACTCCGTTCGCAGCGCGAGAGCCGTAGACCGATGTTGCCGCAGCATCCTTGAGTATTGTGATGCTCTCTACACGCTCTGGGTCGAGGTCGAGAATACGGCTCATAGGAACAACGAATCCGTCGAGCACAAAGAGCGGAGTATTGGGACGGCTCGATACATTGTCGAGCATAAGGTCCATACTGTTGAGCGAGGTTGAGCCCAACGACTGGTCGCCGCGAATCTGAAAGTCGGGCTCGGCATTCGGGTCGGAACCGGTCCTGTTATTCTCGATAATCTTGAAGCTGGGGTCGAAGAACTGCAATCCCTTGAGTATGCTCGTGGGGTTCATCATTCTCAACTGCTCACCCTTTACCTCGACATAATTACCCGTAAAGCTGTTCTTGCTGCGGCGGCTGATACCGGTAATTACCACATCGTCGAGCTCAAGGCTCGGCCTCAACTCAATGACAAGGTTATTCTCGTCCTTCACTATCTGGCGCGAAACAGTCTCGTATCCCACGAATGAGAGGCTTATGGACTCGTTCTTGTTGAGACGTATGCTGAACTTTCCGTCAATATCGGTGATGCAGCCTCGTGCACCCTTGTCCTTGGCCGTTCCGTCGGTTATGAGCACTGTCGCTCCAATGAGCGGCTCCTGTGTCTCCTTGTCGACAATCATTCCCGACACATTGAACCACACTTTACCAGCCTCACCCTGGCGGTCGGGTTCTACTATAATATGATTGTCGCCCTCGTAACGTATTATTACATTCTGGTTACCGATGAGCTCCCCGAGCACCTTGTCGAGCGGCTTGTCCTTTACGGCTATGCTTGTAGGCTTGTTTATGTTCCACAGCGACACATCCTGCAAGGTTATTTTTGCATTTGCTGCATCGGCAACCATCTCAAGCACTTTTCCCAACGGCTGGTTGCTCACCCTGAGAGTAACCGGCTTTTCTTTCCAACCGGCAGCAGCCTGTGCCTGAGCATCTGCTACACTGCACATAAACAGAACTGCTACAATTGCTATCCTGCAGTAAAGCCCGAGGTTAGAAACAGTTTTTCCCATAAAATCGATTGTTAGTTATAAGTCCTTATTTTACTGCAGCAACATTTCAAGAATACCCCTGTTGAATGCGCTGACGTTGTATTTCTCGATATACTCGTTGTAAAGGGCGTCGGCTCTCTCTATCTCCTTTCCGTTCATTATGAAATTGCGCAAGAGCGTATAAAGCAAGAAATCCCTTTGCTCACCTGTGTAGAACGCAGCTATCTCGCTGTACATATCCTCCAGCACCGCAGGCATACTGTACTTCGCACCCTTTTCCATTGCCGCTTTCTCGTTCATATAAAAGCAGTAGCGCATAAGCAGGCTCGCATACTCGGGACAACGGAGCGACTGCGCATCGGTTCTTGTAACGTAACCCTCCATAATGTTCCAATAGTCGCCAATCTCCTGCTCCCCGACAGCGAGTCCTCTTACACTCTGGTACATAACGGGGTACTCGATAAACGACATATAGGCATCATACTCGATTATGGCAGAAACGTAATTCTTGGCCTCCTCGCTTGCGCTGCTTCTCTCTATGACAGCCTTTGCCCTTTCGAGCAGCTTGCGCGAGTCGTCGATGCGGCTCTTGGGCTTTATGTCGAGCGCCACGCAACCCAGCAACTGGCTCTTGTAACTCAGGGTGCGCTTGAGTGTCTCGATGCTCTTCAGCAGGCGGTTGTTGTTCACAGCACGCTCCGAGCCGCTGTAGTCGACCTTCACATTCTTTCCATCGTAGGTAATATCCACGTGCAGGCTGTCGCCCGGCTCAAGGAGAACCGCCGTACGGCCGTTGATGGTTAGATAGACCAGATTGTCACACTCGAAACTGTAGAGATGCTCATCGCCCTCATTCGTGTGGAATTCCTGAGCAATCAAAGGTGTCTGGACACAGTCGAAATAGACCATATCCCTTTGATAACCATAAATTTGCGCACTCAACGTGGTTTTCTGCTGTGCAACAATTGTGTTAAAAGCAGCAACAGCTGCAATAAATGCAAACAGTAATCTTTTTTTCATTTTGTCAAGTTCTTTTATCATAAAATGCCTTAAAAAGGCCATATAGCCTTTAATGAAGGCAAATATATCGTAAAAGCAATGAATATCAAATTTAGCTTAAATAAAAAAGATGAAAGATATTTAAAAATAGTTCAAAACAAATTCGCAGTATCAATTGTTATATACCGGTAGACTGTATGTATTCAAAATACGGCATAGAACATTATTAAAAAAGCCTACCTGTATACCAATACAAGTAGGCTCCTTAAAGCAAATTATGATATGCAGCCGAACAGCTCTTCGGGAAACAGGATGGCGCAAATAGGGGGCACCTGCTAATCCCTCTTCGCCTTTAATCTCACCGACGCGCTCAATCTGTCGCCACCCATTGGAGGCGTATCCTTAGTTACGGATATAACAACATCCGTTACACTTCCGAAACTGGCGAATATCCTTTCCATTATCCTGTGCGCAACATTCTCCAACAATTTGGACGGCTGTGCCATCTCTTTTACTACAATATCGTACACATCGGCATAACTCACTGTACCAGCAATGTCATCTGTAACGGTACAGCTATGGTCCGCAACAGCAAGCTCGGCATCTACAGTATACCACGCTCCCACCTCCTGTTCCTGCTGCATCACACCGTGATAGGCATAAAGATGCACATTCTGCAATGTTATTATATATTCAGTTATCTTCATAGAATTCTTTCTTGAAAAAGCGGGGAGGAGTTGCCAAAGCCTTCTCCTCCCCGTCCAAAATAGGAAATATATATAGTGTAAAGAAGTTTC
The DNA here is from genome assembly GCA_017546635.1 of Bacteroidaceae bacterium. Taxonomy (GTDB): domain Bacteria; phylum Bacteroidota; class Bacteroidia; order Bacteroidales; family Bacteroidaceae; genus HGM04593. Next base: position 5,762 of record JAFYSC010000050.1, read on the forward strand.
TACATCTTTCTAAATGTAAGCCGGCCCTATTAACCGCATTTCGAGTATCCGCAGTTGGGACAATGCAGGCAGCCCTCTTCAAAGATGAGCGGTGTCTGGCAAGTAGGACACTTCTCGGCCGACTTTGCACCATCCTTGATATATTTCTTCAAGGCACGCTCCACACCATTCTTCCAGGTATTGATATTGTCAGAACCGAGCTGCAGCGAAGAAATAAGCTTTATTACAAGCTCAATGGGCATCTTGTAGCGCAATACACCCGAGATGAGCTTCGCATAGTTCCAGAACTCGGGATTGAATCGCTCAGACAATCCCTCGATTGTAGTCTTATAGCCAATCTTGTTCTCGAACTGGAAGTCATACCGTTTGCTTCCGTCCTCGTTAACGTGCTTTATTATGACACCCTTTGTAACATTCTTGGGAAGAGGAATTCCATCCTCGTCATCCTGCTGACCTGTGAATATCTCGTAAGGTTCGCCGTCGAGCAATCCTATGAATGCCACCCACTTCTCTTTTTTATTCTGGAAACGCACTACATCGGCCTCGAGCACGGTAGGACGTGTCTCGTTTATTACAGGCTTCTGCTCATCGGCCTTCTCCTTCTTGCTGTCGGTCGAAACAAGCACTCCTGCACGCGAGCCGTCGCGGTAAACGGTACAACCCTTGCAGCCGCACTTCCACGCTGTCACATAAAGTTCGTTCACAAGTTTCTCGTCGACGTTATTGGGGAGGTTGATTGTTACGCTGATAGAGTGGTCGACCCATTTCTGTATCCTGCCCTGCATCTCTACCTTTGATACCCAGTCGATGTCGTTCGATGTAGCCTTTGCATAGGGTGAACGGGCTACAAGAGCATCAATCTCGGCCTGAGAGTACTGTTTGTCCGTATCAATGCCGTTCTTCTTCATCCACTCCACGAACTTGTGGTGGTATACGATATACTCCTCGAACGAATCGCCATTCTCGTCGGTAAAGTCAACACGCACCTCGGCGTCATTTGGATTAACCTTGCGACGGCGCTTGTACACAGGCATAAATACAGGCTCGATACCCGATGTGGTCTGTGTCATAATACTTACCGTACCCGTAGGGGCAATTGTAAGACAGGCAATGTTACGACGGCCATACTGCTTCATATCTTCATAGAGAGCGGGGTCGGCCTCACGCAAACGGTTGATGAAGGGATTGTTCTCCTCGCGCTTGTAGTCAAAAATCTCGAATGCTCCACGCTCCTTGGCAAGGTTCACCGACGAACGGTATGCCGAAAGAGCAATAGCCTTGTGCACCTTGACAGAGAAGTCTATTGCCTCGGGACTGCCGTAGCGCAGACCCATAGCCGCGAGCATATCTCCCTCGGCGGTAATGCCGACACCTGTACGGCGTCCCATTGTACTCTTGCGCTCTATCTTTTCCCAAAGATGCATCTCGGCCTCCTTGACCTCGGGAATCTCGGGGTCACTTGCAATCTTCTCCTTTATCGCAGCAATCTTCTCAATCTCGAGGTCAATAATGTCATCCATTATACGCTGAGCCTTCTGCACGTGCTCACGCAAAAGTTCAAAATCGAACTCAGCCTCGGGAGTAAAAGGATTCTTCACATACGAATAGAGGTTTACAGCCAACAATCGGCAAGAGTCATAAGGACAGAGGGGTATCTCACCACAAGGATTTGTCGATACGGTCCTGAATCCCAAGTCGGCATAGCAATCGGGAATTGACTCACGCTGTATTGTATCCCAGAAAAGCACTCCAGGCTCAGCCGATTTCCAGGCATTATGGATAATTTTCTTCCACAAGGCAGCTGCATTGATATGCTTTGAGACAATAGGCTCGGACGAATCTACGGGGAACTTTTGCTCGTATTCCTTTTCGGCCAATACAGCCTGCATAAAGTCGTCATCAATCTTTACCGACACATTTGCACCGGTAACCTTACCCTCGGTCATCTTTGCATCAATGAACGACTCGGCATCGGGGTGTCTCACCGAGACACTCAGCATAAGCGCTCCTCGGCGTCCGTCCTGAGCAACCTCGCGGGTAGAATTTGAATAGCGCTCCATAAAAGGCACAAGTCCTGTCGATGTAAGTGCCGAGTTCTTTACAGGCGAGCCCTTGGGACGGATGTGAGAGAGGTCGTGACCCACTCCACCACGTCTTTTCATCAACTGCACCTGCTCCTCATCAATTCTTATGATACCGCCATAAGAATCGGCCTTTCCGTCAATACCGATAACAAAGCAATTCGACAAGGAAGCAATCTGGAAATCGTTGCCGATTCCGGTCATAGGACTTCCCTGAGGAACAATATACTTGAAGTGGTCGAGCAGAGCGAATATCTCTTCGGCCGACATCGGATTGTTGTACTTTGCTTCTACACGGGCAATCTCATTAGCTATGCGATGATGCATATCTCTTGGGCTCTGCTCGTAAATAGCTCCGAAGGAGTCCTTTACAGCATACTTGTTTACCCAAACTCTTGCAGCAAGCTCATCGCCGTTGAAATATTCAAGAGCTGCCGAGAAAGCCTCATCGTAGGTGAATGTTGTTTTTTCCACTGTTCGATTATATATTTAAAGGTTTAATTTCAAAAACAAAGTTGCTTACAGAAAAGCATTACAAAATTACAAAGAGTTTTTTTATTATCCAAGTAAAAATACTACAACTTGCCAACAGAATACAAAGTTTTCCAAAATAAAAATTAAAGCATTAATTATCAAGATTTTAATTTTTCAATCGGACAAAAAAGTTTTCCAAAATAAAAATATTGGTGTCCGATAAAACTTTTAGAGAGAACAAAAAATTAGGACTGGTTCCATATTGCAGGAATCAGTCCTTTTTGGTTATTTTGTTTTACCACAAACATATTTAACCATGGGTAAAAGTACACATTTTATCGGACAGCCGATGTATAATCAGGTAATAAAATT
>JAFYSC010000051.1 GCA_017546635.1 Bacteroidaceae bacterium
AAGGTAATGTGCATACGGTAGCACCACACGTGGTCGCGGTTCGCAGGCTCGTTAATGCGCTCATCATTATGGTTTGCCCTGCGCAGGCGCTCGTCCATAGCCATAAGATCCTGCCAAGCAAAGAGAGCAAGCAGTGCAGGCGACTCCAGATGACTTGCGACAATCTCGGTAGCAATCTCACCGCTCATCTCGGCGGGAGCCTCGCCATCGTGCCCAAGCTCGTTGTTGTAGAAATTCTGAGTAACCGACATATCCTCGCACCACCAGCCGCGCAACGTGCTCATATCGTGGGTAGAAGGTGTTGCAACAGAGAGGTAGGGATACTCCTCGGGACGTGCAAAGGGTACGCCATACACCTTTGGCATACGCTGTATCTCGAGCGACATTATCTGCAAGTTACGCATAACCCAGGGCACACAGTCGGGTATCATACCCAAGTCCTCACCGCAGGCCGTCATTGGAGTAGAGAGAAGTACAGGCATCAGCTTGCGCATACCCTCCTCGTACCAGAAATGGGTGTGACGGCGGTAATAATACTCCTCATAGAGGCGGTTATATGCAGCACGCCCACAGTCGGAGAGCAGTTTATAGGCAAGAGTCGAGTAGGCATCGATGCGCGGCGTAAAACCACGCTCGTCGCAGAAGAAGAGCACCTCGCCATAGAGTCTGAGCACCTCCTCCTTCAGTTCGTACGGCACAGGGCTGTCGGCACTGTAAAGGTCGGCGTGCAGGATATGCGGACTGAGGAATTTCTCCTTGAATGTCAGGTTGCCGTCGGGACACACATCGAAATACTGCGAGGTGATATACGCGGCAAGATGACGGAAGATGCCGTTCACTGCCTCGCGTGCCACATAGGCACGCGTGTGGCTCTTGACATCAAAGATGAAACCCGCGGTCTCCAGTTCCTCGCGGGTAAAGGGACGCGACGGAGAGAACATTCCTGCAAGGCCGCTCTTTGCCCAACGGGGTATCTCCCAAATACGGAAGAAGCCGAGAATATGGTCGATGCGGTAGGCATCGAAGAAGTTCGACATATACTGCAGACGGCTGCGCCACCACTCATAGCCCTGTGTAGCCATAAGTTCCCAGTTATATGTGGGGAAGCCCCAGTTCTGGCCATTCGCCGAGAAAGCATCGGGAGGTGCTCCGGCCGACACTGTAAGATTGAACTGCGAAGGATTGCACCACACATCGGCACCGTTGGGAGCAACACCTATGGGAATATCGCCCTTGAGCGCCACACGCTTCGAGTTCGCATAGCTATGTGCCTCACTCAATTGCGAGAAGAGTATATACTGTACGAATTTGTGGAAGTTCAGTTCGTGCTCTGCATTGCTGTAATCGCTGACAACACTGTCGTAGACCGTCTCGTCATAGCGGCTGTATTTTCCCCACTCCGCGGTATTGCAGCGCAGATGCGACATAAGGAAGCGATAGAGCGTATAGGGGCGCAGCCATCTGCGTTGCGCACGCGCAAAGGCACGGCAGGCATTTGAAGAGAGCACCTCGTCGCCTATCTGGTCGAAAAGCTCGTGCAGGTAGCTTATCTTGAGATTATACACCGCTGAATATTCCACCGTAGACAATGTATTGAGCTCGCGTGCACGCTTACGGTAATATTGCCAGCGGTTGTCACTCAGCCTGGGGAGCGACTCTATATCGGCATATACGGGATTGAGCGCAAACACCGACACGCAGTTATAGGGATAAGAGTCCTCTTTGCCTCCAAAGATAGTTGTATCGTTCACAGGAAGGAGCTGGAGCACATTCTGCCCTGTCTTTACCAGCCAATCGACCATCTTCTTGAGGTCGCCGAAATCGCCTATACCCCAACTGCTCTCGCTGCGCAACGAGAAGAGCGGAATTACCGTTCCTGCAAGATGCAGCGAGGGTTGTGCTACATTCAGCAATCCCAACGAGAAATTGTGCGCAGTGGATTTCTCGAGGTCGCCGAGCGCCACGATGCGGTTGTCGCCCTCTTCCCAATATATCGTACCGTCGTTACGGCGCACTACAATCTTGAACTGTATGCAGCCGCTCCAGATATCCTGCGCATCGAATGTCACGCTCCACAAATTGGGTGCCACGCAGTGCATAGGGAGAGCCTCATCGGTATTCCAGGCTCCAAGCACCTTGGCATCACCTGCAACAGCAGGCTGCTCACCCTCGGCAAGCCCCAATATATATATAGAAAATGTCACACTCCTGTTATACCAGTTTATGCTCTCATCATCGGCCGACGGTTCGGCAGGAGCGAACATTCTGAAAAGCCCTGTCTGCATATAGTATCCGGGAGGAGAGTCCATCCAGCAATCATACTGCATATAACGTCGGTTGACGCTGTTAAGACGCACAGAGTGAGGCATAGTGTTCCACTCGCTGCGCACCACCTTACCGCCACGGACATACTCGTAGCCGTAGTACAGCGTGTCTGCACCCTCGTCAAGGGGAAGAGCACCGCTCCACTCGCCACGTATCACCTCGACAAGCGGAAGGACTTTGGAAACACCCTCCTCCTCACTGTCGAGCCTGTATCGCAGCTGCAGATGTGCATCCTCATTCACCCTGTAAGGAATTGCAAATTCTATAGTCTTTGTTTTTGTATCCATATATTGTTTTTATTTTTATTAACAAATGTATAAACGTCGCGAATATACATAAAATAAAAATAAATGCAAGAGAAAAGAGAAGAAAGTGTAAAGCAAAAAAGCAGGCGCTACGAGAGGCTCGCACAGGTCAGTACAGGAAATACACAATTTTCAACATTTTGCTATCATTTTGCCGCTCCAATATTTACTTTTATAAATATTTGTGTTATTTTTGCGGCCAATGCACATAAAAAAGCAATTTTGAATTTACACAATTACACCGAATAATTATGAGTGACAGACTTTTTATATTTGACACAACGCTGCGCGATGGAGAGCAGGTTCCCGGATGCCAATTGAACACAGTGGAGAAGATACAGGTAGCCAAGCAGCTCGAGCTATTGGGCGTGGACTGCATAGAGGCCGGCTTCCCCATATCAAGTCCCGGCGACTTCAACTCTGTCATAGAGATTTCAAAAGCCGTAACCTGGCCCACGATATGCGCACTTACCCGTGCGGTAGAAAAGGACATCGACGTTGCAGCCGATGCGCTCCGCTTTGCAAAGCGCAAGCGCATACACACAGGTGTAGGAACATCGGACTCGCATATACAATACAAGTTCCGCTCAACACGCGAGAAGATTATCGAGACTGCAGTGGCGGCAGTAAAATATGCAAAGCGCTACGTCGAGGACGTCGAGTTCTATGCCGATGATGCGGGCCGCACCGACAACGAATATCTGGCACGCGTGGTGGAGGCCGTAATCAAGGCAGGTGCAACGGTGGTAAATATTCCCGACACCACAGGCTACTGCCTCCCCTCGGAGTACGGCGAAAAGATAAAGTACCTTATGGAGCACGTCGACGGCATACACAATGCCATTATTTCG
>JAFYSC010000052.1 GCA_017546635.1 Bacteroidaceae bacterium
CAGCGGTCTCCCTTTTTGTTTTTTTTGTATTGCCGGTTGACTGGTTCCAGGCTGTCGGGCGAACCTTGCTCACTACTTTTCGCTACGCTCAAATTCGTGAGCAAGGGGAAGAATTTGTTGCACTTCTATCTTGACAGTGTAGGTGTAGTTGCAAGCAACAGCAATGTCCGATAAAAAACCGCCCTTGTTCAGGGCAAGCTTTTACCGGACATCGTATATCAGGTATGCTGCATTCATTTGTGCAGCAATAAAAGTACACTGCACCAGAGCGACCCGATTCGAAGCGCATTGTTCATCGACAATCGTCGACGAGCAATGTCAGCTGCTCCAGTATATCATCGACATTTGTCGTCAATGACGCATTCTTGAGTCTCAGATGTCTGGGACGGTCGAGAACATACAGGCAGCACATCACTGCAAAATCGAGATACTGCAAACGCAGATGAAAAGGTATCCTCTCTATATTGGATACGATAAACTGCGAATGGGCATATGCCTCCTGCGCAAACCTCTCCAAGTTGTCGCTCTTGCGTATTGCTGCAATACGCTCCTCCTGCTTCTCAATGACTTCTACAAGTTGAGAGCCAAAAAAACATACATTTGCGTCATTAGCAGTTGCGACCAAAAGATAAACATTCTTCTTCTCCATAGTTCAAAAAATTAAGTGGGTTAATAATTCTCTTCTTACAATTTTGGGACACCCCGCCTATGTGACTGCTTAGAAAAGTGTACAGCAATCCCTGGCAGGCAATGTCATTTTTAATTTTTCCAAGAAAATTATAGCCCTCTTTGTGAACTATGTACAAAGGACGCTATGTTTTGATTATTGGACGGAGCTACCGCTCAATTTCTATCAAACAACTTGCATTTTTTTTGAGAAAAAGATGTTTTTTTATTTACAGCAGCTTTTTTACAAGCCCGAACATACGGTAGGGCATATACCGGAAGGGAAGGTCGAGCCACGTGGGAGTTGTCACCACTGAACGTATGTGCGAGAATGCCTTGAAGCTCTCCTCGCCGTGATACTGTCCCAATCCCGAATTCCCAACACCGCCAAATGGGATGTTCTCGTTGGCTATATGCATTATGGTGTCGTTTATGCAAGCACCGCCCGACGATGTGAGGCTCAGCACCTTGCGTCCCTCGGAACTTTTGCCGAAATAGTACAGTGCAAGGGGCTTTTCCCTGCTGCGTACAAATTCAATGGCGTCACTCTGCTTGTCGAATGTGAGCATAGGGAGCAGAGGACCGAAAATCTCCTCCTGCATAATGGGCGATTCGGCAGACACATTGTCAATGAGGGTGGGGGCAATGTAGCGCTCAGCAGCGTCGCACTCGCCGCCTATGACAATATCTGCTCCATGCAGATAACCCGATAGACGCTCGAACGCCTTGTCATTTACAATACGTGCATAGTGCCTGCTCTTTCTTGTATCATCGCCGTGCAGTTTCTGCAATTCGCGTTTGAAGGCCTCTATGAATCTCTCCTTGCACGAGCGGTGAATGAGCAGGTAGTCGGGTGCAATGCAGGTCTGTCCGGCATTGAGGGTCTTTCCCCACGCGATGCGCCGTGCGGCAATTCCTATATTTGCATCGGCATCGACTATGCAGGGACTCTTGCCGCCCAGTTCAAGGACAACGGGTGTAAGATGCTCGGCTGCGGCCCTCATCACGTTCCTTCCAAGCGCCGGGCTGCCTGTGAAGAAAATGATGTCGTGGCGCATTGCAAGCAGCGCGTTGTTGGTGTCGCGGTTGCCTTGCACAAGAGCAATATAATTGCTGTCGAATGTGCTGCTTATCATTTTCTCTATAACCGTCGACACATTGGGAACGTAGGGCGATGCCTTGAGTATCGCGGTACAGCCCGACGATATTGCCCCCACCAGAGGATTGAGGAGCAGCTGCACGGGGTAGTTCCACGGCGATATTATGAGTGCGCAACCCAGTGGCTCGCTCATAGTGTAGCTGCCCGACGGCATCATTTTCAGGGGAGTGCGGGCGCTCTTGCGTCCCGCCCATTTCCTCAGGTTGGCAATGTGGTTCTTTATCTCTCCCTCCACAATGCTCAGCTCGGTGAGTACAGCCTCTTCCTCGCTCTTGTGAAGGTCGTTCCACAGAGCCTCGCACAGCGGGCGATGCCACTGCTGTATAGATTCGAGCAACCTCTTCAACTGGTTGCGGCGAAAATCCAGGTCAAGCGTTGCGCCGCTTGCAAAGAACTGTCGCTGCGACTCCTTTATCTCTCTAATCTTTTCTTGCGGTGTATTCTCTATTTTCATTTTTTACGGCCTGTAAAGTGGTCCATCGCGTGGAATATTCCAACAACTTCACCAAAGATATAATCAAAAATCGAGGTGGGCAACAATGCCTGGCAAAAGCGTATGAAATGGTAGCCGAAGGGCAGCCCCCTGAAGTCGCGGTTGTTCTCTATCGCCTGCAATATCTTTTTGGCTGTTGGCTCGGGTTTGAGGATTGGGAATATGCGCGACTTTACCCCATCGAACATACCCGTGTTTATGAAGTAGGGTGCAACGGTGCTTATGCGTACATTGCTTCCCATCTGCTTGAGTTCAATGCGCACCGAGTCGCTCCAGCCTATCATTGCCCATTTGCTCGCCGCATATACCGACATCCTGGGGTTTGAAAGCATTCCAGCAGCCGATGCAATATTGCATATATGTCCGTGGTTGCGTGCAATCATTTGCGGCAGTGCCTGCAGCGATATTGCCATCGGGGCAGTAGCATTTATATCCATTGTACGCTCAATCTCTCCGATGCTCAGTTTGTCGAATGTGTTGTTGCTTGTCACAATTCCTGCATTGTTTATGAGAATATCCACATTGCCGCATTCCCACACTGTGCGCTTGAAGCACTCTTCAACGCTCTTGCTGTCCGATACATCTACCCTGTAGCCTTTGGCATCTCCTAATCTCCTGAACTCCTCTATAGTCTCTCTTATTCCCTGTTCGTTTATATCCCAAATAATAAGTTTGCGTGCGCCTTTCTCCAGCACCATACGTCCCATTATACGGCCTATGCCCGATGCGCCGCCAGTGATAAGCACGCAGTTTCCTTTAATCTGTGTCATTTTCCTGTAATAAATATGAATGAATTTTATTTTCTGTGTTCAAAATATGCGCTTATATATCAAAATAAGCTACAATTATCCATAAACAGCGGCAAAGATAGATAAAAAAGGATAATAATTTCAAATTAGTTTCACAAAATAATAAAATTGTGCAACCGATGTTATCCTATTCGGTGGTATTATAAGGCATTCCCTTTATTTTCTCAATAGGGAAGCTTGCCTCGAGCATACCGCTTATTATTGTGTCGCGCGACGAGCTGCTCTGATAGGGGTAGAGTTCGAACAGCGGCATTATGGATGCAAAATGTTCCATAATCTGCGACTGTATATTCTCGTACTCCTTCCAGTCGGTGGTGTCGGTAAAGCAGTAGAACTGCAGAGGCAGGCCGTTGCCCGTCGGCTCCAGTGTGCGCACCATTATGAGCATATCCTTTCTTATGCGGGGGTGGTCGCGCAGATACTTGTCGGCATATAAACGGAACAGCCCCACATTTGTATCTATGCTCTCCGAGCTGCTCTCGAGCTTCTCCTTTCCATACTCGCTGATGAAATTCTGCAGTTTCTTCTCCTTGCCCAGAATTCTCTCGATGAAATCCTTGTCGCAAGGGTAAATGTTGTTCAGTTTCACCACATACCCGCGGGCTATTCGCCGCCCGCCACTCTCTTTCATTCCCCGCCAGTTTATGAAACTCTCGTTAATGAGTGTGTATGGCGGTATTGTTGCCATTGTATTGTCAAAATTGCGCACCTTGACTATTGTGAGCGAGATATCATAGACAATGCCGTTTATGGCACTTCCGGGCATCTCTATCCAGTCGCCTATGCGTATCATATCGTTCTCCAGGAGCAGGTATCCGCCTACAAAGCCCATTATACTGTCTTTTGTAATTAGCATAAGCACGGCGGCGAATGCTCCCAGTCCTCCTATGAGGTAGAGCGGCGACTTATTCGTGAGTATGGATACTGCAACTATCGCCATCAGTATTCCGACAATGATTTTTGCAATCTGCACAAGGCCCTTTATGGGGCGGTTGTGGTAACGGCTGTTGTTGAATACCGTTTCGCCTATAACGGTGATGAGACTGTTTATGGAGAGGGTAAGCATAAAGGAGAAATAGAGCCACACGAACTTTTCGCAGTAGTGGAACAGTGTGCTGTTGCTGTCGAAAGCAAGGGGCAGCAGGGCGAGCATTATTACAGGGGGAATGATGTGCGAGTGCCTGCGTATAGCGTTGTGCTCGGCCATCTTTTTGAGAAAAGTGTAGCTGTGCAGGCGCAACAGGCGTTTGAGTACAAGTTGTGCAAGACGATATGTGACCTCGGCAACAACGAAGGATACGATTGCAATTATAATAATGTATATGAGCGGTTCTGCCCTGCCTATCCATTTGTCCGACGTTCCCAAGTGTGCAAGCTGCAACTTTATCCATTGCATAATGCCGCTGGAGACTATTGTTATGTTCATTTATACGATGTTTATATTGGGAACAGATTTTACGATGGAAGTGTTCAATCGGCGCAATTCGCAGGCGTGGTAATTATTTGCCTGTATATACGTATAATTTATGCACAAATGATAGTGTTGTATTTTACTTTTGCGTAAGTTTGCACAATGGCAGACAACTGCAATTCTGTGTAGCTGTCTATGTATAGGAACAATTATTAATGACAGATGATGAAGGAAGGACTTATTTATACAAGTACGGTCAATGTTACCGAGGAGAATTGTGCGCAGAGTGTAGGGTCGGGCAGTCTGAAAGTTTTTGCCACCCCCTCGCTCGCTGCAGTTATGGAGAACGCTGCTATGATGGCTGTTGCCGATTGCCTGCCCGATGACTCGACAACCGTCGGTGGCGAAATTTCCATCAAGCACCTGCGTCCGTCGGCTATAGGTGAGGTGGTGAGTGCAACCGCAAAGCTGGTGCAGGTCGATGGCCGTCGGCTGGCCTACGAACTCTCGGCAAGTGACAGCAAGGGAGTGATAGGCGAGGGAACGCACACTCGCTTTATAGTGAATATTGAGAAGTTTATGTCACGACTTTGATTTATTATAAATAAAAAAACTGCTCCAAGGGGAATGGAGCAGTATCCGAGTAAACGCTTTTACCCGTTCGGGCATCGACTTGTCACAAGCAGATGTTGCCGGGTCTATTACTATGAAAAACACATTAATCTAACAACAAAGAAAATAAAATGTTTTTATAAAAAATGCATATTTACCTTTTTTAGTGCGATTTTAATGTTTTTTTGAAAATTATTTCAGATATATGCTCGGTTTTTATTGTTATTGAATAAAAAACAACAATAGCCCAACAATAAATGAACGTATCTTTTTTTTATGTAAATACAAAGACTACTTAACCAATATGGCAAAAGAACTGATACTTATAAGAATAACAGGTGAGGACCGCCCCGGCCTCACAGCATCGGTTATGTCTATCCTTTCGCGTTACGATGTTACGGTACTCGACATTGGACAGGCCGATATACACAATACACTCTCGCTGGGCATTCTTGTGCGTGTCACCGAAGACCGTTCGGGCCACGTGATGAAGGAGCTGCTCTTCAAGGCAAGCGAGCTTGGCGTGAATATAAAATTCTTCCCCGTAGATGCCGACGACTACGAGGCTTGGGTAAAGCGTCAGGGCAAGAACAGGTACATCCTTACACTGCTTGGCCGACAGCTTGCAGCCGAGCAGATTGAAGCCGTGACGCGCCTCATTGCCGACCAGGGATTGAATATCGACTCCATACGCCGACTCTCGGGACGTATATCCATTGCAGAGCCGTCGAAGAACGTGCGTGCCTGCATAGAATTCTCGTTGCGCGGCACTCCGCGCGACCGCGGTTTTATACAGTCGGAACTGATGCGCCTGTCGAGCGAAATGGGAATGGACTGCTCGTTCCAGATAGACAATATGTACCGCCGTATGCGCAGGCTCATCTGTTTCGATATGGACTCTACGCTCATACAGACCGAGGTCATCGACGAACTTGCCATACGTGCAGGTGTGGGCGACAAGGTAAAGGAGATTACCGAGAGGGCGATGCGTGGCGAGCTCGACTTCAAGAGCAGCTTCGCCGAGCGTGTTGCGCTGCTCAAGGGACTCGATGCATCGGTGATGCAGGATATTGCCGAGAAGTTGCCTATAACCGAGGGTGTAGACAGGCTTATGTATGTGCTCAAGCGCTACGGATACAAGATTGCAATACTGTCGGGTGGATTTACATATTTCGGCGAGTATCTTCAGAAGAAATACGGAATAGACTATGTCTACGCCAACGAGCTCGAGATTGACGAGAATGGAAAGCTGACCGGCCGTTACTTGGGCGAGGTGGTTGACGGACGACGCAAGGCCGAGCTGCTGAAACTCATCGCGCAGGTGGAGAAGGTTGATATTGCGCAGACAATTGCCGTGGGAGATGGCGCCAACGACCTGCCTATGCTCAGCGAGGCCGGATTGGGTATAGCATTCCACGCAAAGCCGCGTGTGGTAGCAAATGCCAAGCAGTCGATTAACACGATAGGTCTCGACGGAGTATTGTACTTCCTGGGATTCAAGGATTCCTACCTCGACGAGAAGGGTAGGGAGTAAACGACTCTTATATAGCCTTATACAATTATTCCCCAAAGTCCTTTGTGGGCTTTGGGGAATAATTGTATGATACAGGTTGGTTCCTATATTTACTCTGCGCTCTTACGGCGTATGCTACGACGTTTGGGTGCGGGAGCTTCAGCGGGCTGTTCCTGCTTTACACCTGCAAGCTCGGGGTCAATCATAATGCGGCCACAGTTCTCGCAAACGATGATTTTCTTGCGCATACGGATATCCATCTGTCTCTGAGGGGGTATCTTGCTGAAGCAACCGGCGCAAGCGTCGCGCTCAACATATACAATACCCAATCCGTTGCGTGAGTTCTTGCGGATACGCTTGAAAGATGCCAAGAGGCGAGGCTCAATAGTAAGCTCCAAGTTGCGTGCCAACTCGCGAAGCTTCTCCTCCTCGGCCTTTGTCTCTGCTACAATTTCATCGAGCTCGGAACGCTTGAGCTCGAGGTCTTTCTGACGCTCCTCGAGCTGAGTTTTTGTTCTCTCGAGCTCTTCGGTCTTTTGTCTCTCCTCGCGACGTGCATCGTTTATTTTCTTCTCGTCGTGCTCTATAACCAGTCTGTTATACTCAATCTCCTTGTTCAAGAGGTCGAACTCGCGGTTGTTGCGTACGTTGTTCTGGTCCTCGGTATATTTTGCAATCAAACGCTCGGCTTGCTCCATCTCTTCCTTGAAGCTTACCATATTCTCGCGTATCTTCTTTATCTCGTTGGTTATATTCTCTATACGTGTTCCAAGACCAACAATCTCATCTTCAAGGTCCTTAACCTCCAAAGGAAGCTCACCGCGAAGAATCTTAATCTTGTCAATCTCCGAAAGTATTGTCTGAAGCTGGTACAGACTCTTCAATTTCTCTTCTACTGTGTATTCAGCAGGGTCTTTTTTTGCCATCTTATTAAACTGTTAAAGGTTAATATATCTATTTTATAAACATTCTATTGGATTGGTGCAGATTTCCGATGTGACAACATTCACAGCCGGGAAGGCTTCCGATATTACCTCCTTGAAAATCTCTGTGGTGTATTGTTCGCTCTCGTAATGTCCTATTATTGCATAGAGCATCCGGTTTGTTCCATCGAAAAGTTCGTGGTAACGTGCTTCACCTGTAATATAAATGTCGGCACCCGATGCCAATGCTGCCCCAGCGAATGATGCTCCGGCTCCTCCACAGAGCGCAACCTTGACGATTGCTTTTCCACGGATGTGCGTATGCTTTACGCATCCAGCATTGAATGTCTCCTTGATTTTCAGCAGGAAATCCTTTTCGTCGGTCGGCACTTCGAGTTCACCTATCACTCCTGAACCGTTCCTGTCCCACTCGTTCTGCAGTGCGTAGATATCGTACGCAGGCTCTTCATAAGGGTGCGCCGACAACAATGCGCGTATAACACGATTCTTTATATATGCAGGCAGCACAGTCTCTATCCGTACCTCTTCCTCGCTATGCAACTCGCCTATTTTTCCACAATAGGGATTACATCCGTCATTTGCCCTGAAAGTACCTGTGCCATTGGTGTTGTAACTGCAAGAACCGTAGTTTCCAATCTCGCCGCATCCTGCGTCGAACAGGGCTTGACGCACGGCTTCGGCCTGCAATTCCGGAACGTATGTCACAAGTTTGAGAAGGGAGTTCTCTTTCGGTACTAATGTACGAACGTTCTTCAGGCCGAGTTTCTGTGCTATGCGATGGTTTACTCCGCCCTGAGCATTGTCGAGGTTTGTATGTGCCGAATATATCGCTATTCCCTTTGAGAGCGCCTTTATTACACAGCGTTCAACATAGCTGTTGCCTACAATTCTCTTTAGCGGACGGAACAGCAGAGGGTGGTGTGACACAATAAGATTACACCCCAACGCAACGGCTTCGTCCACAACTTGCTCGGTTACGTCAAGGCACAATAAAACCCCTGTAACTTCCGCATCTGTTAGTCCTATTTGCAATCCGGCATTATCATATCCATCCTGCAACGGCAGAGGCGCGAACTTCTCAAGGGCTGTCGCTATCTCTTTTACTGTAGTAGCCAAATGTCTCTTTTTTATTTTTCGAATGCAAAAATAGTCTAATTTTTCGACACCGCCAAAGATTGTCCTACAAAAAAGAACCTGTTGCACGATAATGTGCAACGTAATTGTCCTATTTTGCTCACTTTGTGTTATAGTAGATTCTAAACACGGCAATATCCCCTCTTGTGCCTATGCGGAGCGGCGGGCCCCACAGCGATATTCCGCTCGATACATATACGTGTGAGTTTTTCCATTTGCGGTATCCGCTGCCCTGCTCAAAAAGGCGGTCTATTATGACGCTTCCGGGCCACACCTGACCGTTGTGTGTATGTCCGCTTATCTGCAGGTCTATACCGAGCGAGTCTTTCTTTGCAATTCCATACGGCTGGTGGTCGATGAGTATTGTGAAGCCCTCCTTTATTGTTCCCGATACAAGTTCTTCGACAGAGAGGCGTTCCCTGTTGAAGGCATCA
>JAFYSC010000053.1 GCA_017546635.1 Bacteroidaceae bacterium
AAATGAATTCTCGACAAGGCATACAGTTCTCATAGAAGGTTGTTCAGGGATATCTATATCCTTTATCCTGAATTCAAGCTTAGGAAACTTTAGTTTCAAGGCCAATCTGGGCTGGTTTATCTGTAGCTTTACATTCTGTATGAATGTCGGTGTAGGTACTAATAGGGCTCTTATTTGAGGTATTGGAAGCATATATACAGTTTTTTCATACTCCATAACTCCAAATGTATCTTCAACGATCAACTTGACTGTTGTTTCCCGCTCAAATTGAAGCACTCTCGATGATGAAAATTCGACTTCCCCCTCACCTTGCAACTCTACCTTTTTGGCATTTTCAACATTCCAACTTACGATAACAGGTACTCCAGGCAAAGTAAACGGCTTGTCTATCTCAAACGATACTGTTGATGGTTTATGTAATTCTATTCTCTGTGAAACTTCAACTACAGACTTGCCGTCCAATGCTTTGACACAAATGGTGTAAGTTGTGTTTTCTGTCGGGCAAACAGTCATTCCGCCTGTATCGTCAATTTGCTCTATTTTATTGTCGTAATGGATTTCAATAGTTTGTGCATGTTGTATACGCCATCTTAACTCGACCGTATCGTCCGAGACACTCTTTAATATGTTCTTGGAAGATGTGAACTCTATCTGTGGACAATCAAGAACAGTCAGTTCCAGCGCTAAAGAGCTTCTGCCGAATTCATTGGTGGCTATGATGGTGTGTGTGATATTTCCACTGTTAAAGGCCGTAAATTTGTAATCGCTTAAATTTGTACAGTCTATTCCGTCTATATGGATTTTTTCATAATCCTCTATGTCCCATTTCAAGATGTACTCAGTTCCGCTTAATATAGAATCATCCCCAATTTTACAGAATGATTTTATTTTAGGTGGATTAGCATTAAGCCTTTCTTCAAACATTCCCGTTCTGGGATTGAATACTAGTGCCATATTCTATAATAATCAAATGTTTTGTCTAAATAGCAAATGAGCGTTCCTGTAGTCTCTAATTCCGAGGAACGTTCATCGGATGTCTGTACGTTGAACCGTGCTCATATTCCATAATGGTTTCTATGGTATATGATGACCGGGCAAGTGGATCAATATATTTGGTGAATGATTGGTTGCAATCGGTATTCTTAATCAGGTGACCGAATTGATTCAGTAAATCATCTGCCTCATCCAACTCAATGTCTGCAGACGAACACAGGCGCAATTGTCGTTCCTGTCGATGTGTGCCCCGTACCGTCTCATTATGGTTGGCTTTGCACGGCTCTGTAATGTCATTTTTTGTAAAGAGAACAGTATGCTGTTTACCGTAGGAGTGTGGGGCTGGATTAAAACGCAAATGAATCACATTCTCGTTTTCCCATTCGTGTCCGTATCCTGGCTTGGCATCTTCGGGAGTATAACATTGCTCAGAACACTCACATCCTATTGCTATATGTATGGGATTTAGATTCTGTTGCAGTGATTGCCCGAGCCGGGTGCTCCAGTCTATTGCAATTTGCCAGAACAAGCATAGCAATAAAAAGTTTTAAGCACGCTTCGCGACCGTTTGTCCCATTGACAAACGAAACTTTGTATTGCATATATTACCTTGTAACTGCTCTGCTCATAGTGAAACTTTTTCTTGTATGGTTTTATGGCACAACTATGATGCAAACGCAAAAATATACAAAAAAGTCAAAAATAAGTATAAGATGCTGTTTAAATTAATAACGTTAAGTTTTTTATAGGTCAAAAAAATAGTGTCAGCGGGCAAAACGCAAGTTTACTTGCTGGTTTTTCAGCGAGTGAATGCATTATTGCGGCACGAGCAAAGGGAACTTGCGACAATTTCTTTTGTGTAAAGTTTTTTGCTACTTTCTCTGAAAAAAGTAGGGCAAAGAAAATATTACAATGAGAGAATAGCCGTAAAATAACACCGGGAAGGTGGTTGAAAGAATTATTATCCACAGTAAATTTCTACTGAGCCATAAAAGAAACAGCCCCGCGTATCACTACGGAGGGCTGTCGAAAGGGGAATTGAATGATTAAGAAAAAGTAATATTAAGTAATGGAAGTGTTTTGTTCCATATATAAACAGCTATAAATTAAAATTGTTTGCACAAACATTCATTTGTGCAAACAATTTTACAGGTTGCCTTTGTGATGGCCTTTCTATTCAATAATGCCGCTTGTTCCTGTATCGGCAGTGTGTATGGGTACTATCTGATATCTACCACTTCGAGCGTTGTTCCGCAAACCTTGAAACGTACGTCAATTCCACCGAATGCCATTCCATACTCTTTGCTGTCGTCGTCGTGGTATTGTGGACGCGGGTCGAGGGAGAGGACTTTGGTGAGTGCCGGCAACAGCGGCTCCGGTATGCGTCCTGTCAGATGCTCCGGAATATCCACACTTAGCATCTGCCACGTGTTTGTATCCACAAAACCGCTGCGTGCATCAGGGTGTGCATCGGCGTATGCAACATAAGGTTTTATATCGTATATTGGGGTACCATCCATAATGTCGGCTCCACGCACGTATATGACGGGCGACAATGGCGATGTATAGTCGATATGGTCGATACGCACCGACGACAGTCCCAGTCTGTTGGGACGGAACGGTGAGCGCGTAGCAAACACGCCCATAGCCTTGTTGCCTCCCAGCAGGGGAGGGCGCACCGTAGGATGCCAACTGTTCCCGTGTGAACTGTTGCCCGAGAACTCCCATATCAGCCAAAGATAATCGAACCCCTCTATGCCGCGCAGGGCCTCGGCGTTGCGGTAGCGTGGCTCGAATACGATGCTGCCGCAAAGCTCGTCTATAATTCCGCTTTGTCGCGGAATGCCGAATTTTGCAGGAAACTCTGAATGGAAATATGCAATAGGTTCTATATTCATTGCCGAGCTGTTGATGTGTTGTATTGTCTCTGCTGTATCTGTTCTCGCCCGTCAATAGAAATCGGTGTATACGAATGCGTTCTCGAAATTGCCGTCCTTAAGGTCGCGTGGTGCTATAAAGACGTGCATCACACCACAGTCGTAGAAGTTTATTCCCTCTTCGCTGTCTATCTGCAACAACTGGAAGAATTTTCTCCTTCGTGGGTCGTACTGTGTAAAGTCGCAGTATCCTCCTATGCGGCTGCCGAATTCGGCAGATAGGGCGGTTGCATATTCCCTTGCAATTTCGGGAGAATATTCTTCTCCTATCTTGCTCAGCTGGCGGGCATAATCCCTGTCGTCGGCAGCAGAGTATGAGAAGCCTTCCTCGAACTCCATTGTATGTACGTGTTGTGCTGGCATATAGTATTCGGCATCCTCGATGCACTCGCGGAGTATCTCTTCGTACACATCTATCGGCTCTTCTTTGAGCTGCTCTTCGTCGAAGAATATTATCCTGTCGTTCTCGTCGTTCCAGTCGAACGGGTTCAGATATACCTGCATAAGTCCGCTAGTGGGGAGTCCTTTCATAGGGGGTACTTCGGCAAAGTTTATCTGTGCGAACATCACCAGTGGTATGCCTTCCTCTGTACGTGGATACTCATCTGCCATACTCGCGGGAAAGAAGGGGATGCCCATCACCTTGCTTTGTGTAAGCGCGGTCCTGTCGGTCTCTATGGTGTAGTCCGTAGCCGTGAGGATAATCTTACGGCACTCCCTGCCTATCTGTTTCTTGAGTTCTTCGAGCAAATTGTTGTCCATAGCTTGATCTTTTTTATGGGTTAATTGAACCGGGCTCTTATACTATTTTAGCAATGCAAGCTCTTCCTTGCACAGCGGTTTCGACTTTATGCATTGCAGGTTGCGCATAAGCTGCTGGCTTGAACTTGCTCCTACAAGTGTTGACGTGACTCCTTCCTGCGACAGAATCCACGCAAGCGCGGTCTGTGCCATATTCTCGTTGCGGCTGTCGGCAACCTTCTTCAGCGTGTGCAGGTATTTGAGCAGTTCGGGGGTGAGGCGCTCCTCGGTGAGGCTCTTGCCGCGCGACATACGCGAGTCACCGGGTATTCCGTCGAGATAGCGCTCTGTCAACAGTCCCTGGGCAAGGGGCGAGAATGAGATGAATCCTATTCCGTTATCCTTGCAAAAGTCGAGTATTCCCTCTTGTTGTGGTTCGCGGTCGATGAGATTCAGCCGTCCCTGGTATATGAGCAGAGGCACGTCGCGCTCCTTAAGGTATTTGTGGGCAAATTTCAGTGCCTCCAACGGCCAGCGCGATATTCCTGCATAGAGGGCCTTTCCTGCACGTACTATGTCTACAATTGCCTGCAGTGTCTCTTCAAGCGGTGTCACAGGGTCGTAACGATGGCTGTAGAAAAGGTCTACATAGTCGAGCTTCATCCTCTTGAGGCTCTGGTCGAGGCTTGCCATAAGGTATTTTCTCGAGCCCCAGTTGCCGTAGGGCCCCTGCCACATATCGTAGCCCGCCTTTGTACAAATGAACATCTCGTCGCGGTAGGGGCGGAAATCGCTCTCCATCAGCTTACCGAATGTCTCCTCGCCCGTGCCGTAGGGCGGGCCGTAATTGTTGGCAAGGTCGAAGTGGGTTATTCCGTTGTCAAATGCGCAGCGCATTATCTCGCGGCTGCGCTCAAGCGGGGCTACCGCTCCAAAATTCTGCCAGAATCCCAGACTCACCTTTGGCAGCAGGATGCCGCTGCGTCCGCAACGACGGTAGAGAATATCACTCTCGTCGTATCTCTTTTCCGATGCTTTATATTGTTCCATAATATATTACTTCTGCTTGGTTTCCAATATATCCTTTACTTGAATGTCCAACAGATTATCCGTATCTCCTGTTTCACCGTTGGTTACTTTCCACAGCTTGTCGAGCGTTGTATTGCCGTGAATATCTTTCAGCCTCTCAATGACATCGCTGTTCCTGCCTGCATAGTCGAGGCTCTGCATAAGCTCGCGCACGGTGAGTCCGCTGTAACGCTTGCTCAGTCGCAATGTGTCGTTGCCACCCGTAAAGAGCACCTTCTTGTTGCGCAGGTGCTTTATTATGGACTGTGTCAGGTGTGTGGGCAGTCCATACTCCTTCTCGGCATTCAGGGCAAGCTGCTCGGTGTCGAAATGGCCTGTGAACGGATGCATCGATTCTATACGTTCAATGATGAGCATACAAAGGAATTTCATATAGCGGTGGTTGATGCTCTTGTATTCGTTCTCGCGTTCCTGCTCGTCGGCCTTCTGCAAAAAATAGTTCCACTTTGAACCGGCAAGGCATATTGTCCACGAGAAGTATATGAGAAGCACAAAAATCATAAGGCTTGCCATATCTCCGTATATGTTGCGGTAATTGAACGACGAAATGATTGCGTAGCTGAAATACTGCATTGCCGCAAATATGAGTCCGCACACGACAGCCGAAATAGCTGCATATTTTGTCTTTACGATGGTGTTGGGAATGAGCTTGTATGCAGCCAGCAACAGCAGGATGTATGTTGCAACCGATATGAACAGAATGTTTATCTCCTTTACAATTGTGTCGTTTATTATGGACGATACGCTCCACCACAATGCGAGTGCCATTATTACGGCAAACGGAAGTACGAGTACGAATGCAAATGTCTTCAGGCGTTTCTTGACGTTGCGGGGTTTCTCGTTCCACAGCATATTGAATGTGGTGTCTATGGTGCTGAATATAGAGAATACCGAATATAGCAGCAGCACAAGACCGATACCTATTCCCAGCCACATTGTAACCTTTGTGTTGTTCAGATAGCTGTCGGCATACAGCAACAGTCCGTCCGATATAGCTTCCTGTCCCTGCAGGAAATTCCTTACCGACTGAATGAAAATCTCGTCATATCCCAATCCCTTTGCAATCGCTGTCATAAGCGCCATTACAGGGACTATTGCAAACAGTGTGTGGTAAGTGAGTGCCGCCGATGCAAGCTGCAGGCTGCCGAAGCTGTCGACCAGCTTTATGAGTGACCACGATACACGGTGTTTGCTCATCTGTCTGTAATACATCACAAAGCAGCGCTTTATTATACGACGTACAAAATTCACTGTTTTTTCTATCAGTTGCATCTCTATTTGTTTTTTGTAGTTTTCAATTATTCAGGTATGCACCGATGTTGCCGCTTAGCTGTAGCAGTGATATCTCGCACAGTTTGGTGTTGTATTCGGCAACAAGAATACGGTCCTCGGCATCGAGCAGGCTCTTCTGTGCTTCGCGCATCTCTATTCCCGAGAGGTCGCCGAGCAGGTAGCGTTCGTATGCAATGTCATAGTTCTCGCGTGCTGCAATGACATTCTGCCGCTCGAGTGCCAGTAGGCGCTTGTTGTTCTGATAGGATTGCCACAGGTCGTTGAGGTCGGCATATAGGCACAGCTCAAGGTCCTGTTGCTCAAGTTCGGCATTGGTGACCTCAATCTTGGCATTCTTGCGCTGACGGCTGCGCTTGCCGTCGAATAGGTTGAATCCGACAGAAATTCCAAAGTCGGCCCCCCAGTCGCTGCGGTTCAATGTGGTGTTCACATCGTATCGGGTATGTGTATAGCCGTAGCCGGCGTTCAGGCGTACATAGGGGTAGTCGCGCGACTGTACGCTCTTGAGGTCGAGGGCCGCAATGCTGTTGTTGTGCGCAGCCAATATCAGCTCGGCGTTGTTCGCAAGTGTAGCTTGCCACAGTGTGTCAAAGTCGAGCCGGTTGTCGTCATAGATTATAGTGTCTGTAACAGCGAAGCGGTTGTCTACATTGCGCTCTGCCATCAGCTCGTGCAGGCGTATGCGCGATGTCTGCAATTGCTCATTCTGCTTTACGCTCTGTGCGCTGTCGGCATTGAAGTCCACCTGTGCCTGCAAAAGGTCGAGACGCGAGTTGTTTCCAATAATGTAACGGTCCTGGACAATGCGCAGGCGCTCGCGCGATAGCTTTACTGCATAACTGAGGTTCTTCAGTCGCAGGCGCTGGAGTATGTAATTGTAATACTCTGCAGTGAAATTGGCAATGAAGTTCTCTACAGCAATGCGTGTCTGTGTCTGGCTCTGTAGATGAAGTTCCTTGAGACGCTGGTAGTTGGCCTGCATCTTGAAGCCGTCAAATACGAGCCATTGCAGGTCTATTCCTGCACGCAGGGTGTGGTCGGTTACGTTGCGCTGGCTAACAGTCGATGCTCCGCTCTCATGGGGCTCGATGTTGCTGTTGTCGAGTGTTACGCTGTACGATGCCGTTGCCGTTGCTGTGGGCAGCATTCCTGCATTTGCCCAGCCGGTGTTGTTTTCGGCAATCTTTTCGCGGTTGCGCACAATGCGCAGCGAGTAGTTGTTCTCAAGTCCCGTCTCGAGGCACTCTCTCAGTGTGCGGCTCTCCTCCTGTGCTGTTGCCGACAGTGCCAGCAGCAGCGCCGATGCTGTTATTATCTCTCTTATCTTCATTTGTCCTTCTCCTCCTTCTTTGTTATATCCGTAGATACGTATGAGTAAATTGCGGGTACGACGTACATTGTGAGAATGGTTGATATTATCATTCCACCGACAACGGCTGTACCCATCGCTATGCGGCCGTTACATCCTTCGCCTGTTGCGAACATCAGCGGCATCAGTCCCAGCACTGTCGAGGCGCTTGTCATAAGAATAGGTCGCAGACGCTGCACCGATGCTCCGCGTATTGCCTCGTTCTTCTCAATTCCGTTCCTCTGTCGCTGGTTGGCAAATTCCACTATAAGAATACCGTTCTTTGCAACAAGTCCCACAAGCATTATTATACCAATCTGGCTGAAGATGTTCATTGTTTGTCCGCCAATGAGCATAAAGATGAGCGCTCCGCACACTGCGAGCGGCACGGTGAGCATAATCACAAAGGGGTCCTTGAAACTCTCGAACTGCGCGGCCAGGATAAGGTAGATGAGCAGCAGGGCAAGGGCAAAGGCAAAGAAGAGGCTCGACGAGCTCTCGCGGAACTCACGCGAGTCGCCGGTGAGTGCCGTGCGGAAGGTATCGTCGAGTGTACTTGCTGCTATCTTGTCCATCTCGGCAAGTCCGTCGCCAATGGTCTTTCCCTCGGCAAGACCCGCCGATATTGTTGCCGATACAAAGCGGTTGTAGCGGTAGAGTTTGGGAGGTGCAATGCTCTCGATGAGGTCGACAAGATTCTCCATCTGTATCATCTCGCCCTTGTCGCTGCGCACATATATTGCCTTTAGGTTCGAGGGGGCATTGCGTTGCTGACGGTTAATCTCGCCCACAATCTCATACTGCTTGCCGTTGAGGTAGAGGTAGCCCATTCTTTGACCGCTAAGGCCGTATTGCAGTGTCTGCGCAATATCCTTGGTGTTCACGCCCATAATATTGGCTTTCTCGCGGTTTATTGCCACCTGTATCTCGGGCTTGCTGAACTTGAGGTCGACGTCGGCCATCTGGAATGTGGGGTTGTCGTGGACTTTATTCAGGAACACGGGCAGAATCTCCTGCAGCTTCTCAATGTTCGTTGTCTGGAGTACATACTGCACGGGCATTCCTCCGCGGCGGCTGCCGAATGTCGACTGCTGCTGCACAAAGGCACGTGCGTCGGTCTTGCTGCGCACGCTCTTCGAAATTTTCTCGGCAATGTCCATCTGCGAGTAGCCGCGTTCCTTCAGGTCCTTAAGGGTAATCTGTATGTTGCCCGAACCGCTCGATACGCGCGCTGTTATGAATGCCGCGTCGGGAACAATTGAGTCGGCCATACGGCTAATCTCCTCGGTGTAGTCGCGCATATACTCGTATGTGACACCTTCGGCACCCATTGTACGTATGGTGATGCTTGAGCGGTCCTCCATAGGTGCCATTTCGGCAGGTACGCTCTTCCACATCCACACGCAACCCACGAACGATGCTACCATAAGTATTATCGACAGGTAGCGGTGGCGCAGGAAAAAGTCGAGGCTCGTGCTGTAGCAGTTGTTGAGGCCTGCAAAGAAGGGCTCTGTCTTGCGGTAGAACCAACTCTGCTCCTTGCGGCGCTTCAGGATTTTTGTGGCGAGCATAGGGGTAATTGTGAGCGCCGCGAACGACGAAATCACCACCGAGCCTGCCACCACAAAACTGAACTCGCGGAAGAGCCGTCCCGTTGTTCCCTCCATAAACACAATGGGCAGGAACACCGCCAGCAGGGTGATGGTGGTTGATATTACGGCAAAGAAAATCTCCTTTGCTCCCTCGATTCCGGCCGCACGCGGACGCATTCCGCGCTCTATGCGTATGTATATGTTTTCTGTCATCACAATAGCATCGTCCACCACAAGTCCCACGGATAGCACAATAGCAAGCATCGAGAGCACGTTGATGGAGAATCCCAATACATACATTATGAAGAATGCACCTATGAGCGACACGGGAATCACAATACAGGGAACGAGCGTCACACGCCAGTCGCGCAAGAAGAGGAAGATTATTATTATTACAAGTATGAATGCCTCGTAGACGGTTGTCTTCACCTCGTTTATCGATGCGCGGATGAACTTTGTATTGTCGAATCCGTAGTTGTATGTGACGTCCTCGGGGAGGTCCTTCTTCATTTTTTCCATACGGTCGTACACCGCCTCGGCAATGTTTATGTGGTTGGCTCCAGGCTGCGGAATGACAACCACTCCCACCATAGGAACGCCGTTCATCTTCATATAGCTCTTGAGGTCGCGGGCGCTTAGCTCGGCACGTCCAATGTCGCTGAAGCGCACGATACGTCCTTTACTCTCCTTTATTATGAGGTTGTTGAACTCCTCGGTGGTTGA
The DNA here is from genome assembly GCA_017546635.1 of Bacteroidaceae bacterium. GTDB lineage: Bacteria > Bacteroidota > Bacteroidia > Bacteroidales > Bacteroidaceae > HGM04593. The sequence goes on from JAFYSC010000053.1 coordinate 9,717, forward strand.
CATAAGTCCCAGGGTGCGTATGGCGAGCTCCACGTTGTCGCCCTCGATGCTTCCCGACGGAAGCTCTACATTCTCGGCGTCGAGTGCAAGCTTCACGTCCATAGGCGTAACGCCGTATCCCGACATCTTTATCGGGTCGAGCCACAGGCGCATACAGTAGCGCTTCTCGCCCCAGATTGATACGCTGCTCACCTCGGGGATTGTCTGCAACTGCTCCTTTACCGTGAGGTCGGCAATCTCGCTCAGCTCCAGCAGCGAGCGCTTCTCGCTCTGTATCGCCACCATAAGTATGGGGGTTGCATCGGCGTCGGCTTTTGACACAGTTGGAGGGTCGCAATCGCGCGGCAGGAAGCGCTGTGCACGCGACACCTTGTCGCGCACGTCGTTGGCGGCAGTCTCAAGGTCCACCGACAGCTCGAACTCCACGGTGATGCGGCTGCTTCCCTGCTGGCTCACACTGGTGAGCGAGCGTATGCCCGGTATTCCGTTGATGTTCTGCTCCAGCGGCTCGGTAATCTGGTTCTCAATTACATCGGCGTTAGCTCCTGCGTAGGAACAGGATACCGATATTATTGGGTTGTCCACCGACGGGTACTCGCGCACTCCCAGGCTTATATAGCCCACCGCTCCAAAGAGAAGTATGATGAGTGTAAGCACGGTTGCAAGTACCGGACGGCGTATGCTTAATTCTGATATATTCATAAACTGAAATGTCGCTTGTGTTTGTTGGGTTTATTTGACTTCGTCGAGTGTTACCTTCTGTCCGGTGCGGAGCTGCATTGTTCCCGATATAATAACAGTGTCGCCGACAGACAGTCCGCGTACAACCTGTACGTGCGACTCGTTGCGCAATCCTTTTGTTATCTCCACGGGCTGTGCCTTGCCATCGCAGTAGAGGAATACCTTGTCCACTCCCATCTCCGATACTATTGCCTGGCTGGGTACCGATATCGCATTCTTGAATGTCTGTGCGGTGAGTGTGATGTTGGCGTAGCGTCCTGGATGCAGCTTGCCGTCGCCGTTGTTGTATATTGCGCGTACGGTAAATGAGCGTGTGTCGGCATCGGCGTCGGAGTCAATGGCATAGATTCTTGCGGTGCGCTCCTCAAGGTCGCCGTCCACGAGGAAGCGTACGGGAGTGCCTGTCTCCAATATTCCTGCGTAGCGCTCGGGAATGGCAAACTCAAGTTTCAGCATATTGGTCTTTGTGAGTCGTGCAATGGTGGTTGTTGATGATGCGAAACTACCCACACTCATCTGGCGCAATCCTATTATTCCGTCGAACGGTGCACGCAGTTCGGTCTGTGCTATGCGTGCCTTCACTCCGTCAATCTCGGCACGCAGAATGGCAAGGCTTGTCTGCGCCTCCTGAAAGGCCTCCTGGCTCACAGCCTCCTTTTCGAGCAGCACATTCTGTCGGTGCATACGGTCGGTGTACAGTTTAAGCTGCGACTCGAGTTTACGCAATTCGGCCTGCAGGGGCGCGTCGTTGGTCTTTGCCAACAGCTCGCCTTTCTTTACGCTTGAACCCTCATTGAAGAAAATGTCAGTAATCTTACCCGATGTCTCGAACGACAGATCGACCTGCTCGTCGGGTATCAGTGTTCCGCTCACAAAAAACTCGTCCGACAAGGATGTCTCGTTCAATATTACTGCTTTTACGTTCAGCGCCCTTCCTTGCTTGCCTGTATTGCTCTTTACGGGTGCAGCCTCGAGCTCCTCGTTTACCTTAGGGATAAATGTGTTGATGCCCAAATATATAGCTCCTCCTGCTATAATGGTACCTACAATTCCCCATTTCAAATATTTATTCATATCTCTGTTTGTTTTTTAGTGGTTTTCAATATGTTTGCGAAAATACAATTTTTTTATAAAAGATAGGCTCTTGAATGTATGTGAATTTTACTCTTGTGTAATTTTTTTTGTGTCAGATGTGTGACAGACTGTTTCTGTCTTTTATGTCAAAATGTCACATTTTGTATCAGCTTCTGTTGTTTTATATTCCTTATTTGTCACAAAAAACTATTTGGCGCGTTTTTTGTTGTATGATTAATGTGCCGCATTGCTATGCGGTGCAGTATTTGATTAAATGAACATTAATAAAAAATAAAAACTACACAATTATGAACATTAGACCATTGGCCGACAGAGTTCTTGTTTTGCCTCAGCCGGCAGAGGAAAAGACAATTGGCGGTATCATTATTCCCGATACAGCAAAGGAGAAACCCCTTCAGGGCGAGGTTGTTGCAGTAGGCAACGGTACAAATGACGAGAAGATGGAGATTGCAGTGGGCGACCACGTGCTTTACGGCAAATACTCGGGTACCGAGGTTGAATTCGAGGGTGTGAAATATCTTATTATGCGTCAGAGCGACGTACTGGCCATTCTCGGATAATAACAGTAATTAATAGAACCTTATTAAAAGATAATATACTATGGCAAAAGAGATTCTTTTCAATATGGATGCTCGCGACCAACTCAAGAAGGGTGTCGACGAGCTTGCAAATGCTGTGAAAGTGACATTGGGTCCCAAAGGCCGCAATGTAATCATAGAGAAAAAGTTCGGTGCGCCCCAAATTACAAAGGACGGTGTTTCTGTGGCAAAGGAGATTGAGCTCGACGATGCTTATATGAACACTGGTGCACAGCTCGTCAAGTCGGTGGCTTCAAAGACCGGTGATGATGCAGGTGACGGTACAACAACAGCAACAGTGCTTGCGCAGGCAATCATCACCGAGGGATTGCGCAATGTGACAGCGGGTGCCAATCCTATGGACCTCAAGCGCGGTATCGACAAGGCTGTATCGCACATCGTGGCTTCAATCAAGGAGCAGAGCGAGGAGGTAGGTGCCGACTACGACAAGATTGAGCAGGTTGCAACAATATCGGCAAACAACGATGCCGAGATTGGCAAGCTCATTGCCGATGCTCTGCGCAAGGTTTCTAAGGACGGTGTGATT
>JAFYSC010000054.1 GCA_017546635.1 Bacteroidaceae bacterium
CATTTGAGTTCGATATTGCATTGCCTCCCAAGTTCGACGCTTCTCTTTCAACAGCGGACAGCCTTCCCTACTACCGCATACAGCCCACCGACGAGATGATTGATTCTCAGGTACAGAGCTATGCTCAGCGTTGCGGCGAGTACAAGCAGGTAGAGTCTTACGAGGACAGAGATATGATTAAGGGTCACCTCACCGAGGTTGCCGAGGGTGGCGTAGATATTCGCGAGGCAGTCCTTATGCCTTCTTATATGAAGAGCGAGGAGCAGAAGGCTCTTTTTGCAGGTGCAAAGGTTGACGATGTAGTGACATTCAACCCCTTTGCAGCATACGAGGGCAGCGAGGCCGAGCTTGCATCGCTCCTTAAGGTCGAGAAAGACCAGGTTGCTGCTCACAATGGTGACTTTACACTTACAATCACCGAGATTACACGCTTCGTGGCAAGCGAGATCAACCAGAATGTGTTCGACGCTGCATTCGGTAAGGATGTTGTGACAAACGAGGCCGACTTCCGCGCTAAGATTGCAGAGCAGTTCGCAGCACATTTCGAGGTTGAGAGCGACTACAAGCTCCTCTTGGATGTACGCTCATACTTGATGAACCGCATCGGTAAGCTCGAGTTCCCCGAGGCGCTCCTGCGTCGTATTATGGAGCTCAACCGCGAGAGCGAGGAGCCTATCAAAGACGAGGACTTCAACAAGAGTCTCGACGAGCTTGCTTGGCATCTTATCAAGGAGCAGCTTGCAAAGCAGTTCGAGGTCAAGATTGACGACAACGATGTGCTTGCTGCAGCAAAGGCTGCTACACGCGACCAGTTTGCACAGTACGGAATGGCAAACGTTCCCGAGGACTTGCTCGAGAACTATGCACGTGAGATGCTCAAGCAGGAGAGAACACGTGAGGCTCTCATCACCCGTGCTGTAGACGTTAAGCTCATTGCTGCTGTCAAGGGCGCAATAACACTTAACGAGGAGAGTGTTTCGGTTGAGGAATTCAACCAGAAGGTCTCTGAGAACAATTGATGAACATTGTTTATGATAAGGGGGCTGATTTCGGCCCCCTTTTATAAACAAATATGCCGGACTCATTATTATTAGATTGTGTGTCGGCATATGCAATATATTAAGGTTTACAAAAACCGCTTAATTAACCAATAAATCAAGTTTACTATTATGGAGAGAGATGAATTCAGGAAATATGCAACCAAGCATCTTGGTATGAGTGGCTTGCTTGTCGATGATGTGATGAAGGTGCAGTCGAACTATATGAATCCTTACATCCTCGAGGAGAGACAGTTGAATGTGACACAAATGGATGTATTCTCGCGTCTGATGATGGACAGAATCATCTTTCTTGGAACAGAAATCAATGACGGAACAGCAAATGTCCTTCAGGCGCAGCTGCTCTTCCTCGATTCTGTCGACAGTGGTAAGGATATTTCTATCTACATAAACTCGCCTGGCGGTTCTGTGTATGCAGGTCTTGGTATCTATGATACAATGCAGTACATAAACAGCGACGTGGCTACAATCTGTACAGGAATAGCAGCCAGTATGGCAGCGGTGCTTCTTGTATCGGGTGCCGAGGGCAAGCGTTCGGCGTTGACACATAGCAGGGTGATGATACATCAGCCTCTTGGTGGTGTCCAGGGACAGGCGAGCGATATTGAGATAACCGCGCGCGAGATACAGAAGTTGAAGAAGGAACTCTATACTATCATATCGGACCACAGCCACCAGCCCTATGACAAGGTATGGGCCGACGGCGACCGTGACTTCTGGATGACTTCGCACGAGGCTAAGGAATATGGAATGATTGACCGCGTATTGGTGCGTAACAAGTAAAAGGATAGTATGGCAAAAAGACGCGAAGAGCGACATTGCAGTTTTTGCGGAAGGGACGAGGCAAGTGTAGAGCTGTTGCTTTCGGGTATCGAGGGATATATATGTAACCATTGTGTCGAGCAGGCGCATACAGTGCTGCGCGAGAACAGTATGGTAAAGGCATCGGATTTTTCGATGACCGAACTTCCCAAGCCCAAGGAGATAAAGGCTTTCCTCGATGAGTATGTGATTGGTCAGGACGAGGCAAAATGTGCCTTGTCGGTATCGGTGTACAATCACTACAAACGTCTTATGCAGCGTAGTTCCGACAATGACGTTGAGATAGAGAAGAGCAATATTGTGATGGTGGGCAGCACAGGAACAGGAAAGACTCTCCTTGCACGTACCATTGCCCGATTGCTGAAGGTCCCCTTTACCATAGTGGATGCAACGGTGCTTACCGAGGCCGGTTATGTGGGCGAGGACATCGAGAGTATTCTGACGCGTCTGCTCCAGGTTGCCGATTATAAGGTTGAGGAGGCTGAGCGGGGCATCGTCTTTATCGATGAGATAGACAAGATAGCCCGCAAGAGCGATAATCCCTCAATCACACGCGACGTGAGCGGTGAGGGTGTGCAGCAGGGCTTGCTCAAACTGCTCGAAGGCTCGGTGGTGAATGTGCCGCCCCAGGGTGGCCGCAAGCATCCCGACCAGAAAATGATAGCTGTCAACACCAGGCATATACTCTTTATATGCGGTGGAGCTTTTGACGGAATCGAGAAGAAGATAGCCCAGCGGTTGAATACCCACGTGGTGGGCTTCGACTCGGTGCAGAACAAAATGAGCATCGATACGAAGGATATAATGAAATATGTCACACCGCAGGACTTGCGCTCTTTTGGACTCATCCCCGAGATTGTGGGCCGTTTGCCCATACTCACATCCTTGCGTCCGCTCAACAGGGAGACATTGCGCAATATCCTCACCGAACCCAAGAATTCTATCATAAAGCAGTATATAAAGCTTATGGAGATGGACGGTGTGAAGCTTGTCTTCGACGATGAAGTGCTCGATTTTATTGTCGATAAGGCTATTGAGTACAAGCTGGGTGCGCGTGGTCTCAGGTCCATCGTTGAGACAATTATGATGGAGAAGATGTTCGAGGTTCCGTCGAGCGATGCCAAGGTTTGTCTCATTACTAAAGAGTATGCAAGCCTGCAGCTTGCCAAAGGAATGCCCGAGGGACTCTTGTCGGAGTAACAAGGACAGCAGGGGCGTTTCAATCCATTCATATACAGGTGTGTCAAAATGAAAAATTTTGATGCACCTTTATTGTAAGGATGAGAAAATTGAAGGTGACGGTTTAATGTCATTGCTTATGCCGATAATTGGGCGTTTTGTTCAGAATTTGCTTAATAAAGAAATATTAGTGCCTGTATATGGGATGAAGGTTGATGTTTTTTTCTTGGATTTTGAAAATATGCCCGAAAAAATTTGTAGATTTCGCAGACTAATTTATAACTTTGTTATCTAATTAAGCATAACTAAAATGGCAAAGAAGTACAATTTGACGAGCGTTCTTAAGAAGAACTTTGGTTTTGATACATTCAAAGGGGATCAAGAGGCTGTTATTAATAATCTTCTTGATGGAAAAGATGCCTTTGTGTTGATGCCTACGGGCGGTGGAAAGTCTCTCTGCTACCAGTTGCCCTCGCTCATAATGGAGGGAACGGCTATTGTGATCTCTCCGCTTATTGCCTTGATGAAGAATCAGGTCGATGCTATTAGAAACCTCAACGAAGAGGACGGTGTTGCCCACTTCCTTAATTCGTCGCTTACAAAGCAGGCGATAGAGGAGGTAAAGGCCGATGTGCTGTCGGGTAAGACCAAATTGCTTTATGTAGCTCCCGAGTCTCTTACAAAAGAGGAGAACGTGGAGTTCCTCAAATCGATAAAAATATCATTCTACGCGATAGACGAGGCTCACTGTATTTCGGAGTGGGGTCACGACTTCCGTCCCGAGTACCGTCGTATCCGTCCTATAATGAATGAGATAGGCCCTGCGCCTGTAATTGCGCTCACAGCTACTGCAACAACAAAGGTGCGCGACGATATAAAGAAGAATCTCGGCATACAGGATGCTCCCGACTTTATGTCCTCGTTCAATCGCCCCAACCTCTATTACGAGGTACGTCCCAAGACAAAGAATGTCGATAAGGACATTATAAAATTTATAAAGGCTCATCCCGGAAAATCGGGTATAATATATTGCCTCAGCCGCAAGAAGGTCGAGGAACTTACAGAGATACTGAAGGTGAACGATATTCCCGCAAAGGCCTACCACGCAGGAATGGACTCGGTGTTGCGCTCGCAGACACAGGACGACTTTATAATGGAGAAGGTCGATGTCATAGTGGCTACGATAGCCTTCGGAATGGGTATCGACAAGCCCGATGTGCGTTACGTCATACACTACGATATTCCCAAGAGTCTCGAGGGGTATTATCAGGAGACAGGACGTGCCGGACGCGATGGCGGCGAGGGACAGTGTATTGCCTTCTACAACAATAAGGACTTGCAGAAGCTGGAGAAGTTCCTCGAGGGCAAGCCTCTTGCCGAGCAATACATAGGCCGTCAGCTGCTGCGCGAGACTACAGCGTATGCCGAGTCATCGGTTTGCCGGCGCAAATTGCTGCTGCACTATTTTGGAGAGGCATATGAGGTTGAGAACTGCGGCAACTGCGACAACTGCCGTCATCCCAAGAAGCAGGTTGAGGCAAAGGACTTGCTCGAGACTCTTCTCGAGGCGGTGATTGCGCTCAAAGAGGATTTCAAGCCCGAGTATGTGGTTGATGTACTCTTGGGAAAAGAGACATCCGATGTCCTTTCCCACAAGCACGAGGAACTGGAGTGTTTCGGTAGCGGACAGGGTGACGACGCAAAGCGTTGGAATGCAGTGATACGCCAGGCGCTCATAGCAGGCTATCTCGACAGGGATGTCGAGAACTACGGATTGCTGAAGGTCACTTCCGAGGGCCACGCTTTCCTGAAAAAGCCCAAATCCTTCAAGATTGTCGAGGATAAGGATTTCGAGGAGGAAGAGACTGTTGTGCAGGTAGGCAGTTCTTCGGCTGCCGACCCCGAGCTTTATGCTATGCTCAAGAACTTGCGCAAGAAGCTGGCAAAGCAATTGGAGCTGCCTCCATATGTGATATTCCAGGATCCCTCGCTCGAAGCAATGGCAACGACATATCCCATTACGATAGAGGAGTTGCAGAATATCCCCGGAGTGGGTGCAGGAAAGGCAAAGCGCTATGGCGAGGAGTTCTGTTCTCTCATCAAGCGCCACTGCGAAGAGAACGAGATAGTCCGTCCCGAGGACTTCAGGGTACGTACGGTGGCAGTAGGTTCAAAGAATGCGAGCATAATATCGGCCATTGACCGTAAGGTTGCTCTCGACGACCTTGCAATAAGCAAGGGAATAGAATTCGAGGAATTGCTCGATGCCGTAGAGTCAATAGTATATTCGGGAACAAAATTGAATATAGACTACTTCCTCGAAGAGGTGATGGACGAGGAGGACCTTGAGGACATATACCACTACTTCAAGAGTTCCGACACGGACAGTATAGAGGCTGCCATAGCCGAGCTTGGAGCCGAATACGACGAGGAGATGATACGCCTGGTGCGCATCAAGTTCATTTCAGAGATGGCAAATTAAACAGATAAACAAAATAAAACAAAATTATACTCTTATGAATTTTATTACAGAAAAAATAGTGATGGACGGCTTGACATTCGATGATGTCCTGTTGGTGCCCGCCTATTCAGAGGTTCTTCCCAAAGATGTCTGCTTGAAGACACAGTTTTCTAGGAATATTGAGCTTAATGTTCCTTTTGTGACAGCGGCAATGGATACCGTTACCGAGGCAAAAATGGCTATTGCGATAGCCCGCGAAGGTGGTATCGGCGTAATTCATAAGAATATGTCGATAGCAGAGCAGGCGCATCAGGTTGCAATAGTTAAGCGTGCCGAGAACGGAATGATTTACGACCCTGTGACAATCTCTGCCGATGCTACGGTGAAGGATGCCCTCGAGATTATGGCCGAGTACCACATCGGCGGTATCCCTGTCGTAGATGAGAACAATGTGTTGATGGGTATTGTAACCAACCGCGACTTGCGTTTCGAGAAGAGAATGGAGCGTCCCGTGTGCGAGGTTATGACACCTGCCGACAAGCTTGTCGTTACTCATCAGCAGACCGATATGGAGCAGGCTGCGACCATTCTTCGTGAGAACAAGATTGAGAAGCTCCCCGTTACCGACTCCGAGGGTCGTCTGGTGGGTCTTATCACTTATAAGGACATTACAAAGGCCAAGGATAAGCCTATGGCTTGCAAGGACAGCAAGGGCCGTCTGCGCGTGGCTGCCGGCGTTGGTGTTACTGTGGATGCAATGGACCGTATCAAGGCCCTTGTTGATGCAGGAGTAGATGCCATCATCATCGATACTGCGCACGGACACTCGGCAAGTGTGGTTGCAAAGCTCAAGGAGGCTAAGGCCAAGTTCCCCAATATCGATATCGTTGTCGGCAATGTGGCGACAGGTGAGGCTGCAAGGATGCTCGCCGAGGCTGGTGCCGATGCAGTGAAGGTGGGTATCGGTCCCGGTTCAATCTGTACTACACGTGTGGTAGCGGGTGTCGGTGTTCCCCAGTTGTCGGCGGTATACGATGTTGCCAAGGCTCTTGAGGGTACAGGCGTGCCTTTGATTGCAGACGGCGGTTTGCGTTACTCGGGCGATGTTGTAAAGGCTCTTGCAGCCGGAGGTTACAGCGTTATGATTGGCTCTCTTGTTGCAGGTACCGAGGAGTCTCCCGGTGATACAATCATCTTTAACGGACGTAAGTTCAAGGCTTATAGAGGAATGGGTTCGCTTGAGGCTATGGAGAACGGTTCTAAGGACAGATACTTCCAGGCCGATACACGCGACAAGAAGAAACTCGTGCCCGAGGGTATTGCAGCCCGTGTTCCTTATAAGGGTACTCTTTACGAGGTTGTCTTCCAGCTTGTAGGTGGCTTGCGCTCTGGTATGGGATATTGTGGAGCACCCGACATCAAGACACTGCATAATGCCAAATTCGTGCGCATAACAAATGCAGGTGTACAGGAGAGTCATCCGCACGATGTGTCAATAACAAGTGAGGCGCCTAATTACAGTCGTCCCGAATAAGCGGAGAATAGAATATGAGGGTGGCTCTTATGGGTCACCCTCAATTGCATAAACAATATAATGTAATTTGTGTAGTATGAGAAGATACGTGATGTTTGTTGCTGCGCTGGTAATGGCGATGGCTGTTGTTGCACAGGATGCCGACCCGGTACTGATGTCCATAAACGGAAAGGATATCAGACGTTCCGAGTTCGAATATGCTATGAACAAGAACAATGCCGCTGTGGGCGAGGAGGGGCACTCTGTAGAGGAGTATCTCCAGATGTTCATAGATTTCAAGCTCAAGGTTGCCGAGGCCGTGGCAATGAGACTCGATACGCTTCCCTCGTTTATTGAGGAGTACAAGAACAACAGGGCGCAGATGGCAGAGCCTTACCTTATCGATAGCGACTATATCGAGCGTGAGGCTTACGGCATATATGCAAAGGATTCGGCTACTATAGGTATGAGCGGCTTTGTCAGGGTGGCACATATCTTCAAGCCTGTGCAACAGCAGGCGTCGGAGGCTGCCGATGCCGAGGCTGCTATGGCCATAAAGGCTGCTTACGAGAAGCTGCAGGCTGGTGCCTCGTTCGTAGAGGCTGCCGAGGCAGCAGGTGTAAAGCCCAATGTGTTGCAGCCTTTCGAAATAGTAAAGGGACAGGCATACAAGGAGTTCGAGGATGTAGCCTTTTCTCTTGCCGACAGCACATTCTCGCAACCTTTGCGCTCGCCTGCCGGATACCATATAATAATGAAGTACGGTTCACGCCCCTTCGGCCAGTATGCCGAGTACCGCGAGGCTATAATAAAGATGCTTGAGCAGCGTGGCATACGCAATGCGGCACGCAGGGCAAGAGGCGCGCAGCTTGTAAAGGAGATGGGCAGCCATCTTACACCCGAGCAGGCATTGGCGGTAGAGGACAGCCTTCTTGAGAGCAAGTATCCCGACTTCGGCAATCTTATGACCGAGTATCACGACGGATTGCTTTTCTTCGAGGTTTGTACACGCGAAATATGGGATAAGGCGGCAAAGGACGAAAAGGCCCTTGCCAAATATTTCAAGAAAAACAAGAAAAAGTATAAGTTCGACACTCCCCGCTTCCGAGGCGCGGTTGTGTATGCAAACGACCAGCAGGATATAGACAGTGCAAAGGTTCTCTTCGGCAATGCGCCCCTTGATGATTACCGCACCATAATGAAGGAGCATTTCTATGCCGATTCTACCTATGCTATCCGCCTGGAGATGGGTATGTTTACTATAGGCAGCAACGGCTGGGTCGACAAGATGGTATTCGGACAGGGCGAAGGCGGCAAGATGAAGCGTGGCTTTGAACTTGTGGATGTAGTGGGCAACATTGTCGAGAAACCCGAAAGTTATCACGATGTGCGCGGCCTTGTGGTCAATGACTATCAGAAGGAGCTCGAGGAAAAATGGGTGAAGGGACTGCGCCGTAAGTACAAGGTAAAGGTCTACCCCGAGGTGCTAAAAACAGTTAATAATCATAATTAAACGAACGGAATTGCTATCTTTGCAGAATGATTGTCAGAATATCTAATATACAGGCTCTTGTTTATGCGGTATTGGCACTGCTCCTTGTCTCGTGCGAGGAGCAAATGTCGCATAATGGAAAGACTCCGCTTGTGAGCGTAGATAAGGAGTTCCTGTATAAAGAGGATGTGGAGCATTTTGTGGCAGCGAATTTTCCCGTAGCAGACAGTGCACGCTTTGCAAACGAATATGTGCAGCGTTGGCTCGAGGATGAACTGTTCTATCGTATGGCAAGGCGCAATGTGCGCAACTCAAAGGAGGTTGAGCAGCTTGTAGACAACTATCGCCGCTCGCTGCTCCTGAATATCTACCAGGACAAGCTTGTGAACCAGAGGCTGAACCGCGAAATATCGGATGCCGAGATAGAGGCCTTCTATGAGCAGAACAAAGGACTCTTCCTGCTCGACGAGCCTATGGTGCAGGGCGTTTTCCTGAAGGTATCGGCCAAGGCTTCCAAATTGTCGTCGGTGCGTAAATGGATGGACGAGGGTTCTACCGAGGATATCGAGAAATTGGAGAAGTACAGTCTTACCAATGCCATTGCATACGACTATTTTGTTGACGGATGGCGTATGCTCGATGCCATTTCTGCACGTATGCCCATAACATCGGAGCTGCTTCTCAAGCGTCTGGAGCGCGACAGCTTTGTCGAGATTAGCGATACGGGAGCGGTCTATCTGTTGAATGTGACGGCTCTTCTGCGCAAGGGAGAGCATAAGCCCTTGGCTATGGCGTCCGACGAGATTCGCGCATTGCTTGTGAATTCGATGAAGGTGAATTTTGTAAAGGAGGCAAAGCGCGATATGTACAGGCAGGCGTTGGAATCGGGCGAGATAAAATTGTACGGAACAGAATTGTTGGGTCCCGAGTAAGGACTTCGTAAGGGCTTGACAGGTAAATACTAAGAAGCTGTTTATATATCGTTGGATTCTTGAATATCGGAAGCAACGGAATGGCAGCTTCCTATATAATAAAAATTTTTTTTAGATAAGTAAATGAAGAAAATATTGGCTTATTGCTTGTGTGCAGTGCTTGCAATATCGGGTGCGGCTGCGCAGGATAATATCATAGACCGCGTAGAGTGGGTTGTGGGTGACAAGGCAATACTGCGCTCCGATATTGAGGAGGCGGTAAAGACGTGGTTGACCCGTGGAATGAAGTTCCAGGGTGACCCTTACTGTGTGGTGGGCGAAGAGCTTGCCGTACAGCAGTTGTTCCTGCATCAGGCTATTCTCGACAGTGTCGAGGTAAACGACAGCTATATATTGCAGAGTGTAGACGAACATATTGACTATGCGATACAGATGCTGGGCTCCAAGGAGAAAATGGAGGAGTATTTTAGGATGAATTCCAACGAGATACGCGAGATGTACTACGAAATGGAGTACAATAACTATATGATGACAAGTATGAAGCAGAATCTAGTGGGAGAGATAAAGGTCTCTCCGGCTCTTGTGCGTCGTTATGTGAGTACTCTTCCCCAGGACAGCATACCGTTTGTGCAGTCGCAGGTCGAGGTTCAGATAATAACCCTTGAACCCGATGTCGACCCCGAGGAGATAGACCGTGTAAAGAGTGAGCTCCGCGGTTACACCGAGCGTGTGAACAATGGCGAGACTTCGTTCTCGACCCTTGCGCTTATGTATTCCGAGGACAACGGTTCGGCCCGCCGTGGCGGTGAGCTCGATTTTATGGCACGTGCCGAGTTCGACCCTGCATTTGCAAATGTGGCATTCAATCTTACCGACCCCAACAAGGTCTCGAAGATTGTGCAGTCGGAGTACGGCTACCACATAATACAGCTTATGGAGAAGCGTGGCGACAAAATCAAGGTGCGCCATATCCTCAGGAAACCTCGTGTGTCGAGCGACAATATCAAGGATATGATGCTCAAGCTCGATACGATAGCGAATGATATACGCAAGGATACAATCTCGTTCGAGCTCGCTGCGCAGCTTATCTCCGACGATAAGGACACGCGCAACAATCACGGATTGATGGTGAACAAGGCTACTGCCTCGTCGCGTTTCCAGATGCAGGACCTTCCTGTAGATGTAGCACGCGTTGTTGACGGTATGCAGGTGGGTGAGGTATCGTCGCCTTTTACGATGAGACTGCCTGACGACAGGGTTGTATGTGCAATTGTCAAGCTCAGGGCGCGCATCGACGGACATAAGGCCAATCTGCGCGATGACTACGAGGCCTTGCGCGAGCTCTATCTTGCAAAGATGAGCGAGGAGAAGATTATGGAGTGGATAAAAGAGAAGCAAAGGACCACATACGTGCGTATTAACAAGGATAACCGCGATTGTGAGTTCAAATACCCGGGATGGGTCTTCTACGAGGAGAATAAGTAAACGTGATGGATATGTCAAGGCTTTTTGCTGCAATACTTCTGTTTTTCTGTACATCGGTGCTCAGTGCACAGGTGCAGATGGGTGCGTCGCTCAAGAGCGGCTCTGCCGATACTGTAAGAGGCAAAAGAACATATCTTTATATGTTGCACGCCGATGCTACCCGTGGCGATGAGGCCCGTCTCTCCGATGCTGTCATTCTTGTAGGCGATGTGCAGTTGCGTCGTGACAGTATGTATATGTATTGCGATAGTGCCTATCTATTTACAAAGAGAAACTCGGTGCAGGCATTCGGAAACGTGAGGATGGAGCAGGGCGATACGCTTTTCCTTTATGGCGACTATGCCGACTACGACGGCGACCTCAACGTGGCGCGTGTAAGGGGCAATGTGCGTCTTGTCGATAAGAATACGGTACTCGAGACCGATAGCCTGAACTACGACAGGAATATAAACCTTGCCTATTATTTCGACGGTGGAACACTCTCCGATGAGCAGAGTACGCTCGACTCCTATTGGGGTGAGTATGATGTGAATACAAAGGAGGCTGTCTTTACCGATGAGGTTACGCTCAATAACCCCCAATTTGTAATGCACTCCGATACATTGCGCTATAACACTGCGACAAATATAGCGAAGATTGTAGGTCCCACACGTATTGACAATGCGCAGAACCGCATCGTCACACACTTGGGATATTACAATACCGACAAGCGTCAGGCGACACTCCTGAAGCGCTCGGTCGTATCCAACGGAAGTAAGGAGATTACAGGCGACTCCCTCTTCTATGATGAACTCACGGGTGTGAGCGTGGCATTCGGAAATATAGTGTATACCGATACCGTTGGCCGTAATATGCTCACAGGAGAGTATGGATATATGAACGAGCTTGTCGATTCGTCGTATGTGACGGACAGGGCGGTGGTTATGGACTACTCGCAAGGCGATACGCTTTATATGAGTGCCGATACAATATGGGCGGTTACACGCAATGCGGAAACCGACTCCCTGTATCGTATGGTGCGTGCCTGCCACAAGGTGCGTGCATTCCGTAGCGACATTCAGGCTGTTTGCGACTCGCTTGTGTTCGACTCGCGCGACACCTGTATGACAATGTACAAGGATCCCATCCTGTGGTACAACAATATGCAGCTGCTGGGCGAGGAGATAAGGATATATATGGATACAGCCTCGATTGATTGGGTCAACGTAATTAACCAGACGCTGTATGCCGAAAGGATGGCCGATGCCGAATATAACCAGATACGCGGACAGGAGATGCGTTTCTTCTTCGACAACGGCAAACTGGGCGAGATGCAGGTGGTAGGAAGCGTCGAGGTGCGTTACTATCCGGTCGACGGCGATGGGCTGATGATGGGACTCAACTGTACGGAGTCGGGCAAGCTGACTGCGTATATGAAGGATGGCGAGGTTGACAAGATACTTATTCCAACAAAAGCCGACGGCATCTTCTACCCGTTGACGCAGATACCGCAGGAAAAGCGCTATCTCTCCAATTTTGCCTGGTTCGATTATGTGCGTCCGATGAATAAGGATGATATATTCCGCTGGCGCAGTAAAAGTAAGGAGCAGCAGTTGAAGAAGGTTGAGCGTGGTTCTGTACCGCTCCCTACCTTTGAGAATTTTGCCAAGGAAAAAAATAATTGAGGAGGGTATGGGATACTTCGGTGTACGTGAGCCGCGCAGGTTCAATCATAAATATATTTTTGTAGACGAGCGCCGCGAGAAACTCGACAGGATAGTAGAGAATGCAAAGCGCGACCTTGGAATGCTGCCTCCAAAAGAGACGGGCTACGAGGAGAGGATAAGAGGTGCTTTTGAGGGTGAGACAACGCACCTCAAGCGCCGTAAGGAGGAGGGTGCGCGTTTCTCAACAAAGACTCTTGTGGTGTTGCTTGTCATAATGGGGCTCCTGTTGCACTATTTGGTGACAGGCAGTCTTGAATTCTAATTTTCCACTCTAATATTTCATATGCAGGATATAATACATTTGTTGCCCGACTCGGTTGCCAACCAGATTGCAGCCGGTGAGGTAGTACAGCGTCCGGCTTCGGTTGTAAAGGAGCTGATGGAAAATGCCATAGATGCCGGCGCTACCAAGGTGCAGGTAATAATAAGCGAAGGCGGACGAACCCTTATCCAGGTGATAGATAATGGCGCGGGTATGTCCGAGACCGATGCCCGTTTGGCTTTCGAACGTCACGCAACATCGAAGATAAAGAGCGCCGAGGACCTTTTTGCCTTGCGTACGATGGGTTTCAGGGGTGAGGCCCTTGCTTCCATTGCTGCAGTGGCGCAGGTGGAGCTGGTGACACGCCGTGCCGAGGATGAACTCGGAACGCGTATTGTCATATCCGGCTCGCAACTCGACGAGCAGGAGCCTGTAGCTTCAC
Source organism: Bacteroidaceae bacterium (assembly GCA_017546635.1). Classification (GTDB taxonomy): domain Bacteria; phylum Bacteroidota; class Bacteroidia; order Bacteroidales; family Bacteroidaceae; genus HGM04593. The sequence continues at coordinate 13,353 of JAFYSC010000054.1, forward strand.
CTGCAGGAAGCAACTTCAAGATAAAGAACCTGTTTTATAATATACCTGCACGACGCAAGTTCCTGAAATCGACGCAGACCGAATTCAATAATATCGTAGCAGAGTTCGAGCGTGTGGCCCTGATAAATTGCGGTGTAGAATTTCTGCTCAGACATAATGAGAGCGATGTTATTTCGTTGCCCGCATCGTCGTTCCGTAAAAGGATACTCGACCTCTTCGGAAAAAAGATAAATTCGCAGTTGATAGAGATTGAGGTGAGCAATCCCTTGCTGAACATAAAAGGTTTTGTGGGAGCGCCCGAGAGTGCCCGCAAGAAGGGAGTCTTGCAGTATTTCTTTGTTAATGGCAGGTATATGCG
>JAFYSC010000055.1 GCA_017546635.1 Bacteroidaceae bacterium
CATTGTGCGGGTATCGTGCGCATTGAGTTCGTTGGCAATGTGGCGTGTCTGCTTGCCGACTGTTCGATAATGTACGCACTGTACGATACCGACGATTACAAGTGGCTGGGCGAGCGTCCTCGGATGCCCGAGATGAGTGTTGCGGTGGAGTCGCAGCTTGTGAAACTGACCACCGATGATAAATATTATACGGGCTCTCCGAGTAGTGATGACAAGTTGGAACAGTATTGGCTGCACGCTGCTAAAGGATATATCGATGAATGTATGGCCAAGCTCAACGAGCGCGGCTGCTTTGTCGACAGGGTGCTGCTGCGTTGCGCCTTCAGGCTCTACGACGGAAGTTATATATGTTTCTCTCCAATATATTATGTCGAGGATATGAACTCTGTCGGGGACTGCACGAAGGACGAGGGCAATATACGTACGACACCTCTTGCATCGGGAAGCACCACCTCGAAATATACGGTCGAGGTGCAGGGCTTCAAGCCCGTAGTCACTTTCGGGGAGTTCAATCTTGCCGCTTGGGAAAATATAATTGTCTCGCTCGATCTCTTTGCGTCGGGGTCTGTTCCGGGACATCGCGTCTCCGATAAGCCGGCTCTTTTTGACGGTGCAGTGAACAATGTATATGAGATAGAGCTCTCCAACTACGACCGTTATGTTGTAAAGACTACGGGTGAGATTTTTTCCGATGTAAACAAACATTCGATGTTCTACAAGATTGCCGAGTATAATCTCGAGGGAAGGTGTGTCGAAAAACTTGATAATGTATCGAGTGAGGGACTTGTGTTGTCTGCAACGCTGAATGACGAGGATGTCTCCTTTGCTGCAGTCTCGGCAAAGTACAGCTACGTGTTCAACGGCAGGCTGCATCTTGCCAACCTGCGCGAGAAAATCTTCGATGGCTACGATGCCTTTTGCTATGCGCCTCCCGGCTATCCTGTGCGCAATGTGAATGCGGTGCTTGTGACCGAGGTGAGGACTACGCGGAATACGGCTCTGCTCAAGAAGGAGTATAATGGCGATTTTTCTATCGGTTGCATCGGTGGAAAATATTACCTTACCCCTTTTCTGCAGCACCCCGACTCCCGTGCATCGGCTCTTGTTTTCTTTATTGAGATTGACGGGGTTAAATACCGCCGCCGCTTCGAACTTCAGCCCCATCCTCTGCTCGATTGTGCCGTTTATCTGCACGATGTGAACAAGGGATTGCTGGTTGTTGCACTTGCCGATTTTACCCGCTCAGGGGCAAAGTTGGTAAAGGTCAATGAAGCAAATCTCAGAAAGTTCTTTCCTGTAGCCGGAAATTATGTACTTTCCTACTCGGCCGATGGCAAGTGGGTGTGCGACGGCAGGACTCTTGAAATTCCCGGCGAGAGTGCCGACGACAATTACTACAATACAATCTTTGTCGAGGGTACTCCTGCGGTGGACGATAAACTGTATGTGTATATAATTGAGTCCTCGGCCGAGAAGTATGGAAGGAAGATTGGACTCATTGAGATTGGAGAAGAGTGGGAAGTTGTCGATTCTCTGGGTGAAGATGTCCTGCCTGTGAATGGCGTAGAGGTACGCGACAATGTGCTGAAGGTGAGTGAGGTTGACAATCCTTTCTCTTTTCCTGCCAAGCTGACTTATGCGCCGTCGAACAGGGCAATTGTTGCAATGTGCAGCAATACGGTTGCTCTCTCGCAGGGGCAGTTCGGCCAGCATCCGCTCTATCTTTTCTGTGCCGACGGCATTTGGGCTATGTCGGTCGATGCATCGGGAGGGTTGGTGTATACCAACCATTATCCTCTTGCGCGCGAGGTGTGTATAAATGGCGATACGGTGTGCGGAATAGACTCGGGCGTGGTCTTTGCAAGCTCAAAAGGTCTGCTTATGATAAGCGGTGGAAATATTACCCCTCTTTCGGCACCTATCAACGAGGCGGAGTACAAGGGGCGCGCATTGCCTGCCGACAGTGTGCTGCGCCGTATTGCATCGCTCGTATCTTTGCAGAATCTCTTTTCCGACGACTCTTTTGTCGACTATCTGGGTGGCGCAAAGGTGGGCTTTGTTTATGCGCGTCGCGAGCTGGTGGTGAGCAACAGCGATTATCCTTACAGTTATCTTCTATCTCTCGATAGCGGGCAGTGGAACAAGGTTGCCCATCGGTTCCACTCTTTTGTGAACAGCTACCCCAATTTTATGGCTGTTGCCCACTCGGATGGAAAGAGCCTGCTGTTGGAGTGGGACGAGAAGAGCACGGGGTGCACCGATTTCTTCCTTGTTACGCATCCTATGATGTGGGGAAGCAAACTGCATAAGCGCATTATGCAGTTGATGCTCCACGCAACGGTGTTTGTGGGCGACGGGAACGGGAGTTTCAAGGGGTTGGCCTGTTATATCCTGGGAAGCAACGACGGCGAGAATTTCAGGCTCATATCGGGAAGCGAGCGCCGGCGCGATTTCTGCGACCTCTCGTTCCCCTATGTGCCCACGCAGTCGTACCGCTATTTATCGGTTGCTATAGTAGGTAATATTTCATCAAGGAGCAGCATCGCAGCGGTGGAGCTGAATGTGGATGCTGCCTGGAACAATGGACTCAATTAATTTTTTGAATTATGAAAATCGTAATAGAAAAAAGTAAAGCCGTTGAGCAGTTGCATCTGCTCACGGCACATTTGGGGCTTAAGATGCAGGCTCCCGAGATAGTCTGCTCGGTCGATGATGACGAAGAGAGAATAGAGCCTTTGTGGAGGGCAACCGCTGCCGAACTTGCACGGCTCCTTGCTCCATACTGTGCTTTCGTGTTGACAGATAACTCTGCTGAGTACAGTCTCGAGATGCCCGATAATTGGAGGAGTGACCAGTCCGATGCCCTACAGCAGCATTGTATGGCTTTTATTGGAAATTCCCTTTTGGCCCGATGGCTCTATCCGCTTGCTCCCGAGAGTGCGGCTCTATACAGGAATATGAATGTGGAGTGTGCATCGGCAATTGCTGATATCCTTGCTATGCGCCGCAAGCCTAAGGGGCTATGATGTGCTTCGCAAACCTGAAAATAGCTCTTTTATTCAAACCCAAACAAATAATCCCGCCGTTTCGCGGGATTATTTGTTATTCGTTGCATTCTTGGTATTCGTTCCTTATCTCTCTCAGCAGCTCTTTCTTGTGCTTGTTTATGTATAGGCTGCAGTAGATGAATATTGTAAACGATACAACAAAGATGAATGTCGATGCACTGTTTACTATGATTTCGTTCATAGACAGTAGCAGGATTACGAAACTGATGATTTGTGCTGTAATTAAATTCTTTGATTTCATATTGTTATGTTTTAATTGGTTATTCATTGTTTGGTTATTCCTTGTCGAACGACCAGAATATTATCCCTTCGTTGCTGTTTTTGTCCCGAACTTTGAGTGTCGCCTGGTGTATTGCCTTCTTCTTTCGGTAAAGGATGACTTTCCCTACAACGTCTGGTTCTCCTTTGTCACACATTATCTCTATGTTCATCTTGTATCTGTTTCGGTTGAGAATCCGTTCCCTTTCGTCGAGGAATATCTTTACATACTCTTTTCCAATGTACTCCTTGTATATACAGTAGTGTTCCGACAGGTTGCTCACCCAAATATCATTCTTTGTGAAACAATTGTATAAGTAAACCATCCACTCCATACATTCTTCAATTATGCATTCGCAGAATTGTCTAAGCTTGCTTATCTTGTGGCTTTTCATAATATCGTAGTTTTATTTTTGAATATCTTTTTGGTTTAGCAAAAAATGTTTACTTTTGTGCTGTAAATGGCTAATATTGCAACTTGTATTCCAACATCCTTTATTGATTTTGTTTGTTGATAGCCTTGTTTGACTGCAAATATAGCCAATAATTGCATATATAAAGTTGTTTAATTAGCAAAAAATGACTATTTGGAATTTGTCTAAACGTAAGACGTTGGCATAGTATGATTTTCGTGAATAAGATTAATGATATATGATATGAAAGATGCAGAAAAGAAACTGAAAGAGCGTGTGGGTCAGGTACTTAAGTGTAAAGGACTCAATGTAAACAGTGCGAGCCGTATTTTGGATATTCCGCAGCGTACCCTTAACAGGCAGGTCAACGAAGATGGAAAGGTCGGTATGGAGCTGCTGTATGCTGTTATGGATACATTCCACGACATATCGCCGGTTTGGCTTGTGACGGGCGAGGGTGATATGCTGGCTGCCAATGAGAACGAAGCTGTCTCTTTTGCCGATGCTTCGCCCTATTACGAGGAATTGCCTGTCTCTGCAGGATTGAGGTGTGCTTTTGACCCTACAAAGGAGGTTGCGTCGGGATATATCTCTATGCCCCGCTGGAGAGCGCAGTTCTATTTTCCTGTGATAGGTACATCTATGGAGCCCGAGATACACGCGGGGGATATAATAGGTGTGAACAGGGTGGAGTCGTTGCGCGAACTCGACCCCGACAAGATATATATGATTGTGACCAACGAGTCGCGAATGATAAAGCGTTGCTATCACGATGCCGAGAATCCCGAACTCCTGTGGTGTGTGTCGCCCAACTATCCTTCGTTTGCAATAAACAAGAATGACATTTGCGCGCTGTTCCACGTGGTGAACAGAATAGAACGTCTGTAAATTAGCGGGTATATACAGTTACGGCAGAGAATTTTCTATACATGATTCTCTGCCGTAACTGTCCTATAATGAGCATAATGTGTTATGCAATAAGAGTTTTGCTCGTGTTTGTGATGTGCGCGTGTTTTGAAAATTCGAAAATTTTATTTATCTTCGCATCTTAGTGGACATAATCGTTGCTTGTTCTGTCTTTTTATTATATAAAACAATAGGGCAGGACGGAACTTTTGCGGCACGTTTTTGTTCGCTTTTTGCAAAGTCGTTTATTTGTAGTAGGCAATTTTGAATATAAAAATACAAGGAAACAACGGCTTCGATAAATATAAGAATAACATATTTTAGAAATTTCAGCAGCTTCTAATATAATATGCAACAGATAAAAGGACGAATCTCACAGGTTATTGGTGCGGTTATCGATGTGAATTTCGATGGTAAGGGCGAGGACGGCAAGGTGGTGCTGCCTTCTATTCACGAGGCGCTTACCGTTGCTTTTGCCGACGGCCGTAACCTGGTGCTCGAGGTTCAGCAACATATAGGTGACGATACGGTGCGCACCGTGGCGATGGACCGTACGGCTGGACTTATGCGCGGAATGGAGGTGGTTGCCACCGGCAGGCCTATAACAATGCCCGTGGGCGACCAGATTAAGGGCCGTATGATGAATGTGGTAGGTGAATCAATCGACGGAATGAAGCCTCTCGACAAGGAGGGTGCTTATCCCATTCACCGCGAGCCCCCCAAATTCGACGAGCTCTCTACTGTTCAGGAGGTGCTCTACACGGGTATAAAGGTAATTGACCTTCTGGAACCATATTGCAAGGGAGGAAAAATCGGACTCTTTGGCGGTGCCGGTGTAGGAAAGACCGTGCTCATTATGGAGCTCATAAACAATATTGCCAAGGGGCACGACGGCTTCTCGGTATTCGCAGGAGTGGGCGAGCGTACCCGCGAGGGTAACGACCTTCTGCGCGAGATGATTGAGTCTAATGTGGTGCGCTATGGCGAGGAGTTCAAGAAAGGATTGGAGAGAGGCGAGTGGGACCTGTCCAAAATCGACTATAACGAAGTTGCAAAGTCTCAGGCTACACTCGTCTACGGACAGATGAACGAACCTCCCGGTGCACGTGCGTCGGTGGCCCTCTCGGGACTTACCATTGCCGAGTCTTTCCGCGATGCGGGAGCAAAAGAGGGCAAGAGCAACGATATACTATTCTTTATAGACAATATCTTCCGTTTCACCCAGGCCGGCTCCGAGGTGTCGGCGCTGTTGGGACGTATGCCCGGTTCGGTGGGTTATCAGCCTACGCTGGCAAGTGAGATGGGAGCAATGCAGGAGCGTATCGCATCTACGATACACGGTTCAATCACATCGGTGCAGGCTGTATATGTGCCTGCCGACGACCTTACCGACCCTGCACCCGCAACAACATTCACCCACCTCGATGCAACGACGGTGCTCAGCCGTAAGATTGCCGAGCTCGGAATCTATCCGGCTGTCGACCCGCTCGACTCAACATCGCGTATCCTCGATGCCAATATCGTTGGAAAAGAGCATTATGAGACAGCGCAGAGGGTAAAGCAGATATTGCAACGCAACAAGGAACTCCAGGATATAATCTCAATCCTTGGAATGGATGAGCTCAGCGACGAGGACCGTCTCACTGTGAACCGTGCGCGTCGTGTGCAGCGCTTCCTGTCGCAGCCCTTTACCGTTGCCGAGCAGTTTACGGGTGTAAAGGGCGTGATGGTGTCGATAGACGATACCATACGCGGATTCAATATGATACTCGACGGTGAGGTGGATCATCTTCCCGAGCAGGCTTTCCTGAATGTAGGAACAATAGAGGAGGCGATAGAGAAGGGCAAGAGAATGCTTGAGCAGGCAAAGTAACCCCGGCTGTCAACAAAAACGTAAGAACAGATGTCACAACTTTTGAATATGGATATTGTATCACCCGAGAGGCAGCTCTTTTCGGGCGAGGTCGAGGGCGCAACATTCCCCGGCGATAAAGGACGCTTCACCGTGCTTTATAACCACGCACCCATAATATCCACTCTCGGGCAGGGAACAATAAAGTGGGTGCAGCAGGGGCAAGAGGCTACGCTCGACATTAAGGGCGGCTTTGTCGAGGTTGAGAACAACAGGATAATAGTTTGTGTCGAGATTAATTGAGAATAAACAGGCAAATGGATAAGCAGATGAACATATCGCAACGGCTTATGGTGCTGGTGGTTGTAATTGTGGCAATACTTGCTGCATTGCAGTATATTGTGTTCCCGCAGTACTGCACGGCGTCTATGTGCATTATACCGCTGTACTTCCTTGTGCTCTATTTTGTGTCATTTACATATTTCCTTGTTCCGGGAATCCCTATGAAGGTGTTCCTGAGCCGTTTTTCGGTATATAAGACAGCCAAATTGTTGCTCTCAATGGCAGTGATGCTGATGTCGGCGTTCATCTTCAGGAGCGATGCAAAGCAGCTGCTTATTGCCTTTTTGGCCTATTATCTGTTGCTGATGCTCCCCGAGACACTCTACGCAATGTATATGAGAAAGAATGCAAGTAAAATATAAGAGACCTATAAATTGAAGAACTTGATAAATGACATACAGCAGGTGTTTGCGTCGGTGGCACAGAAGGTGCTTCCTGCTATTCTTGTGCTTGCAATGCTCTTCCCGATTACTGTATCTGCTGCAGGCAAGGGTGGTGCCGATGCTCCCGATGTCGATGTGAAGAAGATTATATTCGAGCACGTGAAGGATGCCTATGAGTGGCACATTACAACTATAGGCGACAAGCACATTTCCATTTATCTCCCCATAATCGTATATTCCGAGCGCACGGGTTGGAACAGCTTTTCTTCGGGTGTGTTCCATCACCACGACGAGTATAACGGCTTCAGTATCGCACGCGATGGCGATAACGAGGGAAAGATTGTCGAGATGGCGGCCGACGGTACTATGCAACGCCCTATGCTCGATATATCAATTACAAAAACGGTGCTGGCGGTGTTCCTCAATGCAATACTGCTTGTGGTGATAGTGCTTTCCGTAGCATCGTGGTACAAACGTCGTGGCAATAAGGATAGCCTGGAGGCGCCAAAAGGCTTTGTCGGTGCATTCGAGATGATGGTCGACTTTGTCATCGAGGATATTGCAAAGCCCAATATCGGCAAGAACTACGCACGTTTCTTGCCTTATCTGCTAACGGCATTCTTTTTCATATTCCTTAGCAATATAATGGGCATCATACCCATCTTCCCCGGAGGCTCCAATGTGACAGGAAATATTGCTGTAACAATGGCGCTGGCAATATGTACCTTTATCGCAGTGAACGTTTTTGGTAATAAGGAGTATTGGAAGGAGATTCTGTGGCCCGATGTTCCTGTATGGCTCAAGGTGCCTATACCATTGATGCCTTTAATCGAGATTTTCGGAATTTTTGTGAAGCCTTTTGCACTTATGATAAGGCTCTTTGCCAATATCCTGGCAGGGCATACCGTGGTGCTGGCATTCGTATGCATAATATTCGTTACTATGTCGGTAAATATGGCTATAGGCTCGGCAATGACATTCGTGTCGGTTCTTTTCACTGTGTTCATAAACTTCATTGAGCTTCTGGTGGCATTTGTACAAGCATTTGTGTTTACTATGCTCTCGGCAGTGTTCATAGGTATGGCGCAGCACGAGCCTCACGAGCATAATGCCCACGGACAATAAAAATAGTATTAACTTAAAAATAGATTAAATTATGTTCTTGACAATTCTTTTACAGGCGGCATATGCTGCAAGTGTAGCTAAGGTAGGTGCTGCGTTCGCAGCGGCAATTGCAGTTCTCGGTGCAGCTCGCGGAATCAGCAACATCGGTTCAACAGCGCTCGAGTCTATCGCACGTCAGCCCGAGGCTGCAGGTGACATCCGTTCGGCAATGATTCTTTCAGAAGCTTTCATCGAGGGTGTTGCGATGTTTGCCGTAGTGGTATGCTTCCTTGTACTCTTTGTGTAAAAAAACAGAAGTAAGGCGATGTCGTTCTTATTACCCGATGCTGGTTTGCTCTTCTGGATGCTCGTAGTATTCGGAATAGTGTTTTTTATACTTGCCCGATACGGTTTTCCTGCGATTGTCGCTATGCTCGACGAACGCAAGAGGCTCATCGACGAGTCGGTGCAGAGTGCCAAAGAGGCAAACGAGAGACTTGTGGCAATAAATGCCGAGAGCGAAGCTATCCTTAAATCGGCTCGCGACGAGCAGGCCCGACTTTTGCGCGAGGCTACAGCTATGCGTGACGAACTGATAAAAGAGGCGCGCGAGAAAGCCGAGAAAGAGGGCGAAAAGATGCTTGCCGAGACACGTCGTGTAATTGAGATGGAGAAGGAGGAGGCTGTGCGCGATATCCGACGACAGGTTGCACTCCTCTCGGTCGAAGTTGCGCAAAAGATTCTCCGTCGCGAGCTGTCCGACGAGAATAAGCAACAGTCGATGATTGAAGCCCTTATAAACGAAACAGTAGAGTAAGACAATGAATACAGGCATAGTGTCGGTGAGATATGCGCGTGCGCTTCTGGACTACTGCAAGGAGCAGCAGGTCCAGGAGGCGATGTACGCGTGTATGCAAAGACTGCTCAAGACAATATTGGAGGTGGAGAAATTGAGCGATGTGCTTCTCAGTCCGTCGGTGAGCGACGTTGAGAAGGTGGGCTTGTTGTGCGATGCCGTGCCCGATGCTCCCCCGCAGTTCCGTCGTTTTGCGCAGCTCGTGATAAAGCAGGGACGCGAAGGTTATCTGCGGTATATTGCCCACGCCTTCCTCTCGCTCTACCGCAAGGATGCCGGTATATTGCCCGTAAAGCTCACGACGGCCGTGCCTTTGGACAGTGAGCTGTCGCAAAGGGTGGCGCAGTTGATGAAAGAGCCCGACAGCGACGTTGTACTCGAGATTGAGAATGTTGTTGACAGCTCCATTATAGGTGGTTTCCTGCTCGAGGCAAACTCGGTGCGCCTAGATGCGAGTGTGAAAAGTGCCCTCGACAGGATAGAGAAAAAGATAGTCGACAACAGCCGTCGACTCGTGTAAGAAAGATTAACCCCGAGCCAAACAAATTTTAGAAATTCAAACAGCTTCTAAATATGAATATCAAACCAAGCGAAGTATCCCAAGTGTTGCTCGAGCAACTGAGAGGAATAGACGATACACTTAAATACGAAGAGGTAGGTACCGTGCTTCAGGTAAGCGACGGAGTAGTCCGTATCTATGGACTCTACAACGCCGAGGCCGATGAACTCCTCGAGTTCGACAATGGAATCAAGGCTATTGTGATGAACCTCGAGGAGGATAATGTGGGAGCAATCCTTCTGGGTCCTACCGACAAGATTAAGGAGGGTATGACAGTCAAGCGTACAGGCCGCATTGCTTCTATCAATGTAAGCGAGCAGATGCTCGGACGCGTGATAACACCGCTTGGCGAGCCTATCGACGGCAAGGGCGATATAAAAGGCGAATTGTGCGAGATGCCGCTCGACCGCAAGGCACCTGGTGTAATCTACCGTCAGCCGGTGAACGAGCCGTTGCAGACAGGACTCAAGTCGGTCGACTCAATGATTCCCATCGGACGCGGACAGCGCGAGCTCATCATCGGCGACCGTCAGACAGGAAAGACTGCCATCGCCATCGATACCATAATTAACCAGCGTGCCAACTACGAGGCTGGCAACCCTGTCTACTGTATCTATGTGGCAATAGGTCAGAAGGGCTCAACGGTTGCGTCTATCGTAAATACGTTGCACAAGTACGGAGCAATGGACTATACAATTGTTGTTGCGGCTACAGCTGCCGACACAGCCGCAATGCAGTACTATGCACCTATGGCGGGTGCAGCCATAGGCGAGTATTTCCGCGATACCGGCCGTCACGCTCTTGTGGTGTACGACGACCTTTCCAAGCAGGCGGTTGCCTACCGCGAGGTGTCGCTCATCTTGCGCCGTCCCTCGGGACGCGAGGCCTATCCGGGTGATGTATTCTATCTGCACTCGCGTCTCCTTGAGCGTGCAGCCAAGATAATCAACCAGCAAGAGGTAGCCGCTCAGATGAACGACCTTCCTCCCAGCCTTGCAGGCAAGGTGAAGGGTGGCGGCTCATTGACTGCCCTCCCCATCATCGAGACACAGGCGGGCGACGTGTCGGCTTATATCCCCACCAATGTAATTTCAATTACCGACGGACAGATCTATTTGGAGAGCGACCTCTTCAACCAGGGCTTCCGTCCTGCCATAAACGTAGGTATCTCGGTGTCGCGTGTGGGCGGTAATGCGCAGATAAAATCAATGAAAAAGGTGGCGGGAACACTCAAGATTGACCAGGCACAGTTCCGTGAGCTCGAGGCTTTTGCAAAGTTCGGCAGCGATATGGACAGTGTCACACAGATGGTCATCGACCGCGGACGCAAGAACAATGCCTTGCTCGTGCAGCCGCAGTACACCCCTATGCCCGTAGCCGAGCAGATAGCAGTCCTATATTGCGGTACGCACAACCTGTTGCGCAACGTGCCCATTGAGCGCGTGCCCGAGTTCGAACAGTTGTTCCTCGATGTTATGCGCACCGTCCATCGTGCCGATGTGCTCGATGTCCTTGCATCGGGACAGTTGACCGATGAGGCTGCGGCCACAATAGAAAAGGTGGCAAAAGAGATTGTAGAGGGTCTCGCTTAAAGAGTAATCCTTTGTTCAAGGCAACGAATTAACAGAAACAAACAGCAAGAGTATGAGTCTGAAAGAGGTCAAACAACGCATACAGTCGGTAAAGAATACGCAGAAGATAACGTCCGCAATGAAACTTATCTCGGCTGCCAAGCTGCGTCGTGCGCAGAGCGCCATAGAAGGTGTGCGCCCCTATCAGAGCAAGCTCGACGAGATGCTCGTGTCGTTCCTCTCCGGGTCCGACACTGTCTCTACACCCTTCACGCGAGTGAGCGAACCGAAGAGGGTGGTTGTCGTTGCCGTATCTTCCAATTCGAGCCTGTGCGGCAGCTTCAATGCCTCTGTCATACGCTTGGCAAAGGAGGTCATTGCCGGGCATTCCCCGGTAGAGGGTAGAGTGGTGGAGGTTTATCCTGTCGGCAAGAAAATGGCCGATTCCCTGCGTAAGGAGGGTTATGTGTTCAACGATGCGCTTATGCCGCAGGCCGTAGCGCCCCAATATGCGCCCGTTGCGCAGGTAGCCGACGAGCTTATGAAGCGCTTCGCGGCAGGGGAGATAGACCGTGTGGAGCTTGTCTACACCCATTTCCATTCGGCTGCCAAGCAGGTGCCTGTGCGTGAGACTTTCCTTCCCGTCGACATTGAGTCGATTGACAAGGAGGCGGCGCATTCGCTTTCTGACTTTATCGTAGAGCCGGGCAAGGAGGAACTGATCAGCCGTCTCCTTCCGCGCGTGATAGCAATGCGCCTTTATACCGCGCTTCTCGATTCCATTGCTGCGGAGCACGCAGCCCGTATGCTTGCAATGCAGATTGCAACCGACAATGCCGACGACCTTATCACTACTCTCGTGCGCGAGTACAACAAGAGCCGTCAGCAGGCAATCACCAATGAACTGCTCGATATTGTCTCGGGCAGTATGAATTGATGCCTTCTTCTTGTTGTTCTAGGCAATTGGTAGTTCAAGAGGCTCTTTCAGCCCTTTTCGGAATTTTACTTACAAGTCAAATGTGTTAAGTTGGAGTATAAGAATTAAGTGTTCCTCTATTATTATGGTTTTTGCAAGCAAATTAAGAGAAAATAGGTTTATAAAATTCGTTTCTTTTGATGACCGCAAACATCCTTGCCA
>JAFYSC010000056.1 GCA_017546635.1 Bacteroidaceae bacterium
AAGCAAGAACTGAAGAAGTATATCCATTACTACAATAATGACAGAATTAAACTGAGACTAAAAGGAAAGAGTCCGGTGCAATACCGAACTCTTTACCAATAAAACTTTTATTAATCCGTCCAACTTTTTGGGGTCAGATCAGTCGGGCTTTCTCCTTACTGTTTTTATGTACATCAAGATTACTTTACAAGTTGCTTCTTACCGTTTACGATATATACGCCGGGAGCAGTGATAGCATCGATGCGACGGCCTGTAAGGTCATATATCACAGCATTCGCAGCATCGCCCTTTACAGCAGAAATGCCCGATGTAATGTCGTTTCCGAACACCACGTTGATAACCTGTCCGAGCATTCCAGACATATCAATATCGATAGTGCAATAGAGCTTGTCGGCTGTCATCTTGCCCTTGAGGTCCACGGGAACCTCGCCCAGCATAGGACCAATCCACGACTGCGACGCATCCTCGCCCTCGGTAATGTTGATATTCTGCTTGGTAGAGAAGTTCTTGATTCCATTTGCCTCATCTACAGAGATACCGGTAAGCACAATATTTCCAACTGCGATTGTCTCAAGCATAAAATTGTTGAGCGACAGAGTGTATTTGCCGTCAACGCCCTCGGTAACAGAGATTGTAGTAGGCTGGGGCTCTGAACTTGCACCGTTTATTGTAACTACAAGATTGTCGGTATATGCTGCAACCGACTTTATGTCTGTACCAAAGACAACTGCAATTGTCTGTCCGAGAATAGCCGACATATCAATATCAATGCTGCAATAGAGCTTGCCGTCGGTCATCTTGCCTTTGAGGTCCACGGGAACTTCACCGAGCATAGGGCCTAACCACGACTGCGACGCGTCCTCGCCCTCGGTAATGTTGATATTCTGCTTGGTAGAGAAGCTCCTGATTCCATTGGCCTCGTCTACCGCAATATCGGTGAGGACAATATTGCCCACAGCAATGCCGTCGAGCATAAAGTTCTTGAGCGAAAGGCTGTATGAGCCGCCCGCAACCTTCTCGACCTGTATTGTGGCCTCTTGGGGGGTAGCACCCTGCCCGTTGATTATGACCTGCAACACATCGGTGTAGGTCTTTGTCTGTGCAATGGCAAAGACTGCGGTCAGTGCCATAAACATTGTGAGTAGAATTTTTTTCATAAGCATTTATTTTTTGTTTGTTGTTAGTACTTGCAGTCGTGTTCTTAGAACAAATATGTAAAGCCCAATGTTCCGTATATAGGATAAAGGGCAAATGTGATTGCGCTGTAATCATCGGGAAAGATACTGTTCATACCCCATTGCAGATTGGCAAAGAGTGCAAGGTGTCTGTATGCCCTGTACTCACAACCAGCCTGTACCCCCCACTGCCATTTGTTCATATCCTTACCGAAATCGTACTCGGCACGTGTTACATCGGCACGCTCGCCTGTGGGATTCTGGTCGCGTATGTAACCGTCGTATGCCTCTCCTGTAAACTCTCCGTCGAGGAGATACGAGACGTATGGTCCTGCCGAGAGCATCACCCTTTCATTCAATGAATATGTAGCAAGAACAGGAAGTGTAAGATAGGTATTGTTGACCTTTGTCTTTACTTTTCCGGTCCACGCACCCACCACCTTTCCCGAGCCGTCGGTGTTCCACGCCTCCATATGGTAGTTCTTTGTACTGGCATCGGTGGCCATTCCCTTGCGCTCAAAGCGTACTCCAACGAGTACACCCCAGCACGAATTGTCGAAACTCTTCTGCACGCTTCCCTCGAGCGACAGGTTGAGACCGGGATTATAGCTGTTTATTCCGCGTATCTCACGGGGAAGTGGCAGGGGCGATGTCCCGCCTATATTCACTCCTGCGCTCATACGTATGTTCCACCCTCTCTGCGCCACCCACACAAGATTCTTATCGGTGTCGTTCAGGCCCGCGCCCTGCTGCGCATTGGCTACTATTGCAGCTACCACCGCCAATATTGTAAGAATAACTCTTTTCATCTTAATTGGAATTTGCTCATATTCATATAAACAATGCTCGAACAGGGCATTTATTCGCCGTCACTCTCCCACTCTATCCTGAGATTATCGACATAAAGCGTGCTGCCCACTGCTCCTTCAAAGAAGTCTCCTCCCTTGCTGGAACTTGCAACAACCGTTATTGCATATCCATTGTTGAGCAGGCGCTCTGTAGAGAACCCCTTGCCGTTGGCATACTCATAGGGAATACGGAACGAGGTCCACTCCTCGGGCTCTCCGGGATTCTCGAGCTGTGCAATGAGCACTATGCGCTCGCTCGATTTTACATTTGAGCCGTCGAGTGTCACCACGCTGTCCGGGTCTACCTCAAAAAGCACCGAGTATATTGCACAGGTGTCACGACAGCCCTGCACCTCCTGGAATTTCTTGTCCGTAAACTTATCGCCTGCCTTATATTTATACTCTCCACAGAGATACAAGGGCTTTGCGGGAACAATCTGCAATCCGAAGCGTGTAGCCTCGAGCGGCTTTTTCATAGCATTGGCACTCTGGAACTCGCCAATAAATATATTACCTGCTGCAATTGGCATTCCTGCAAGTTTACCGAATGAGCCAGTATCACGCGTGGTGAGCTTTATGCAGTTGCCGTCTACACCCGAGGGGCTAAGCGAGGTTGGGAAATCCTCGGCCTTCTGCCCTTTACCGGTAAAGGCAAATCCTGCATTGCCGCTTGCCCAGATGTTACGCTGTGTACCGTTACCGTAAACCTCGTACCACACATTGTAACGGTTGCTGTTATCAAGAGTGTAGTTCTCGAAGGAGAAAACAAAGTCCCTTGGCAGTACAGCACGCGGAGTAAAAGATACCTCATAAGGTTTGCTCCATATGCCATCCTCGGCGTGTGTTGTATAATGCATTATTGTCTTCTCGCCCTCGGAGGTTACACCCTCTTTTGTAATTGTGGCACCTGGTGTGAGTACAAATTGCGGCTCAAGGGCTGCAGTCTCCACTCCCTCGGATATCAGGAACGAGACTGCATAATTGCTTATCTGCGGTGTACCTATTATCATATCCCTGTGTGCCGAAAGCCACACTGCATCAACACCAAGTATATCGCACTCGGCATTGGGTGCCTCTTCCCTTATACACGACGAAAAAAAAACAGCTGTCGCAACAGACAGCAACATCAGTAGTTTATTCATTATTTATCCTATGCTTGAAATATTTCAGCAAAGTTATAAAAAAAGCAGGCAAAACAATAACTTTTATAGTTTTTTAGCATCCTAAAGGATAAAGAAACAGACATTTAAGACTATTTGTAACAAAATATCATCTATCAATGCCGAAATATAGAATTTCGTCCATACGGATATCGTGTTCCTCGACAGGGAGCACATCTACAATCTGCTGCAAATAGCAGACACCTATTTTATATGCCCTAAAACCCTCATTGGACATATATCTGTCGTAG
>JAFYSC010000057.1 GCA_017546635.1 Bacteroidaceae bacterium
CCAGCCGATAAAGAGTGTCAAGGCTGCCACACCAACCCACACAAGGTTTTTCTTCTGAAAGATGGCTTTCAAGCCCTTCTTCTTTTCAAGTTTAATATCCATATTATTTAAGTTTTATTTATTATCTTTCATCTTACCAAAGGTTCACCGTTGTAATAATTGACCATTCGGGTCTTGATGATATATTGCAGTCTTGCACGGAGTTTGTCCGACTTGGCTTGCAGCAGAGTATTGGCAGCAGTTTGCAGGTCAAGGGCGGAGATTAGACCATTCTCGAACTTCTTGGCAGCACCATTATAGGCGAGTTGCGAAGCAGACACCTTCTTCTGTCCCTGCATATACTGCTTGCCGAAGCCCTGCATCTCCTGCCATGCCTGGCTCACCTCGCTCTCCACTGCACGCTGTACGGCTATCTCATCGAGTTGTGCCGAACGGTAGGCATTCTGGGCACGACGCTTCGATGAACATAAAGAAAGACCGTTGAAAACAGGAATAGAGAGTGCAAGCTGAATATATCCACCTCGGTTATTACGGAACTGCGTACCGAAGCGGTCGTACATCGCCTTTTTATCGAAATCGACGAAATAAGATGTATTGTAACCGGCATAAAGGTAGAGAGAGGGCGAATAAGCCCCATTTGCCTTGGCTAGGTTCAGGCGGCTCTGCTCGGTAGCAAAGCGGCTGGCAGCAATGCGAGGGTTATTCTCCAAGGCATACTCTACAAGTGCCTGCTCCGAGGTAGCGGTTGGCAAAACCTCCAAGTTGACGTTGGTCTCTATTTGAAGTGGCTCACCCGGCGGGTAGTTCATCACCTCACGCAACTTAATATAGGCGAGGGCAAGATTGTTCTCCTCGGTGGTTAGAAGATAGTCGTAATTTGCCTCCTGCGACTCTATCTCTGCCACATCGGCTGCGCTCTTTATACCGAGGCTCTTCTGACGGCGTACAAGCTCCAATGTCGCACGCGACACCTCCAACTGCTCACGGGCAATCTTTGCAGCCTCGGTGTAATATAGCACATCCATATAGACCGACATCGCCTGCATAGCCACCTCGTCACGCGCAATCTCGGCCTCCGTTGCGCCCATCTTGCGGGCTACCTTCGCAGCACGTACAGTATTGATGCTCTGCAAACCATCAAAGAGGGTCATCGAGCCACTTATGCCATACGAGTTGCTGAATGTGGTTACATTGGTGTACGAGTTTGTCGCAGGGTCGATACCACGACCAAAGTTCACAGCGCCACCCACTGAGCCATTTATCGAGGGGAAGAGCGATGCAACAGCCTCGGTGTGATTTGCTTTGTAGTTATCCAAAGCAATATCCTTCTGCCCAACTGTTGTTGAGTTCTCTACGGCATAGCGCATACAATCATCGAGGGACAGTATCTGTGCCTCTGCGCCTGCTGCACAAACAAGTGTCAAAAAATTAGACACTAAAACGGTTAGAATAAATTGTTTCATATAATAAGCCAAATATTTTGCGAGTTCTACTGTATATATTGCCAAAAACGCGCCAAAGCGTGCCAAACATTGACATTCAACACTTTATGATTCAAGCCCGTTTTTCAAAGTGTCCAATAATTAGACAATCGGTGTGTAAAGTTTTGACACAGCGCATTTTTGTAGTAACTTTGCATAAGAAATTCATTATTCGTCAACAAGATGCTGACGAATTTATGAATGCAAAAAGCTGCAATGATTAATGTGACACCAACTTGGTGTCGAAATGGAAATAGGTATAATATGGCAAAGGCCGGAAAACTTTTAATAGTGGACGATAATCGCAGTATTCTTTCAGCAGTCAAGCTGCTGACGGAAGGAGTATTTGCCTGTGTCGCCACATTACCTTCACCCAACTCACTGATTACCACGCTACAGACTTTTGTTCCCGATGTGATACTGCTGGATATGAACTTCCACGCTGGTATAAATACCGGCAACGAGGGACTCTATTGGCTACGAGAAGTGCTTGCAAAATACCCCGAGACAAAAGTTGTGCTCTTTACTGCATACGCCGATATTGAATTAGCTGTAAAGGCAATGAAGGAGGGAGCTTTTGATTTTGTAGTAAAGCCGTGGGATAATGTCAGACTTATCGCCACGCTCCAAAATGCATACAAAGCAACAAAGGACAAGGCTAAGAAGAACACAAGAACTGCCCCCGCGACAGAGAAAAGGGTCGAGATGTATTGGGGTGAAAGCACTGAGATGAACCGCATACGTAAGGTAGTGGAAAAGGTAGCTATAACAGATGCCAACATCCTGATTACAGGCGAGAATGGCACAGGCAAGGAGATGCTTGCCCGCGAGATTCACCGCCTCTCGGCTCGCTGTCGCAAGACTATGGTATCGCTCGATATGGGAGCTATTCCCGAAACACTCTTCGAGAGTGAGCTATTCGGTCATAAGAAAGGGGCATTTACCGATGCACACACCGACCGTGAAGGAAAATTCCTCACGGCAAGCGGTTCGACACTCTTTATGGACGAGATTGGCAACCTGCCGCTACACCTACAAGTGAAGATGCTCTCGGCACTGCAAAATAGAGCCATCACACCACTCGGAATGAATGAGGCACAACCGATAGACATACGCCTGATTTCGGCAACAAACCGTGACCTGCACGATGCTGTTTCAAAGGGTGAGTTCCGACAGGATTTGTTCTTCCGCATAAACACCATACACATCAATATTCCACCTCTGCGCAACCGCAAGGAGGATATTGTACCACTAGCCGAGCGCTTTATCGAACACTATGGGAAGAAATATCATAAGGTGGGGCTGCTCCTCTTGGGCGAGGCTGCCGAAAAGTTGGAAGCACACTCGTGGGAAGGCAATATCCGCGAGTTGCAACACACTATGGAAAAGGCAGTGATTATGTGCGAGGAAGATATTATCAAGCCCGAACATATTGAGCTGCACACCACTACACACCCCACAACAGAGGCGCAGACACTGGAGGAGATGGAACGACAGCTCATAGCCAACGCCATAGAGCAATGTGGCGGAAACCTGTCACAGGTGGCCACGAAGCTCGGTATAACACGCCAGACACTCTATAACAAGATTAAACGCTACGGATTGTGAAACTCACCCGCAACATACCTTACGGCAAGATAGGCGTATATTTAGCAGTAATTATTTCAGTGGCAGCCCTTAGTGGGTATATGTGTGCAGAAGGTTATCATTCCTACCTTGTAGTTTGCTTGCCTATTATAGTATTTGCTATCCTACGCCTGTTCAAGTTCTACGGAGAGATTGTGCATCGTCTGATGTTCGTGTTCAATGCAGTGCAGAACAACGACTACTCGTTCCGCTTTACCGAGAATCCCCGCTACACGCAGTATGCCTTTGTAAACCAGTCGCTCAACCGCATAAAGGAGGTTTTAGACAACGCCAAATTGCAAATCAAGGAGCGTGAGCAGTATTTCCAACTCATTATGGAGTGTGCCAATGTCGGTATTGTCGTAGTAATGGACAACGGCACTGTGGCGCAGACCAACTCCAAGGTATTGCATATCGTGGGCGTTGAGATGTTGAACCATATCGACCAGCTGCGAGTGTTGAGCGAGGAGCTTTGCGAGGCGATTAAGACCATAGTTCCCGATGAGCAGCGCACCGTGCGTTTCTCGACCGAGATTGGCGAACAGAGCCTTGTGCTGAGTTGTTCGGCAATAGAGTTTGACGGCAAGCGTTTGCGAGTAATATCGGTTGGCAACATCCACGAGGAGCTCGACCGCAAGGAGGTGGAGTCGTGGGAGAAGTTGACCCGCATCCTCACGCACGAGATTATGAACTCGCTCGCCCCTGTTACCTCTATTAGCCATACGCTGCTCTCGGCAAATGCCGATGCTAAGACAATGCAACGAGGACTCGAAACGATACATACAACCTCGGATAGGCTGTTGCGTTTTGTCGATTCATTCCGCGCCGTAACACGCATTCCAACACCACAGAAAGCACCATTCTATCTCTCGGAGCTGGTGGCCGAGGCTGTGTCGCTCACCACAAATGAGAGCGTTGCCATAGAGATACACATAGCTCCCGAAGACACTATGCTCTATGCCGACTGCACGCAGATGTCACAGGTTATTGTCAATATTCTGAAGAATGCAACCGAAGCACTCCTTAAGCAACCTGGCGAACGCAAAATCCGCATCTATTCAACCATCGATGCAGAGGAGCGTATCCAGATTGATATAACTAACAACGGCCAGGCAATTCCTGCCGAAGTTGCCGAGAATATCTTTACGCCATTCTTTACCACCAAAGCCGACGGCTCGGGCATTGGCCTCGCTGTCTCCCGACAAATAGTCCGTCTCCACGGCGGCACCTTGCGCCTAAAGCACAACGAGGATGGTCGTGTGACATTTGCGATAGTGTTGGAGTAGATATTTTTTACTACAGATATTTATTTTGCAGTTGCCATAAATTTATACAGCATATTATCGGCAAGTTAATTATTATTTGTTATCTTCGCAACTGATTAGGAAAAAGCAGCACTGCAACATAAATAAAGAGCAATGAAATTAAGTATCATAGTACCGGTGTATAAAGTAAGACGCTATCTGCAGAATTGCATCGAGAGCATCTTGCAGCAGATGTATACCGACTATGAGCTGATACTTGTCGACGACGGCTCACCCGACAGTTGCGGTGCCATCTGCGACCGCTACGCGCAGGAGTGCGACAAGGTAAAGGTAATCCACAAGAAGAACGGAGGACTCTCCTCGGCACGCAATGCAGGCCTTGCTGTGGCACAGGGCGAATACATCACATTTGTAGACGGTGACGATACCATAGCATCGGGCACATACTACTACAATATGCAGATACTGCTGTCCAACCCCGACATCGACATTCTGGAGTATCCCGTAGTAATGCATTACGAGTCGCCCGACAGCACTGTAATCTCATTTGAGCCACAGAAAATATCCGACGACAGGCTGTTCCCCGACTGGATAAAGCGCAAGGGCTATGAGCACTGCTTCGCCTGGAACAAGATATACCGCTCAGACCTCTTCTTCTTCATACGCTACCCCGAGGGCGAAGTCTTTGAGGATATACTCACGACACCGATGCTCATTGAGAGCAGCCGTACCATCTACTACTCCGACGCTGGTTTCTACTACTATTACGACCGCGACAACAGCATATCGCGCACATACTCGTTCGTCACAATGCACGACAGATACAAGAATCTTGTAATTCTCTACAATAAAATAAAGAAAGAGTACAAGATGGAGACAGAGAGCCGCGACATCCTGTTCAAGGCACTCGACTGCCTTACCGACCTGTTGCGTTGCAGCGACGGTACAAAGGAGCAATACAAGGCAGCGTGCAATATGCTGAAGGACGAAAAGCTCTCCATTGCAGAGCTTTACAAAATGGAAATCCCGATAAAGCAAAAGATAAAATTCACCACATTCGCCCTCTTCGGCACCACCATCCACAGCCGTATCAACGCAATGTTACACAAAAAACTTTGCTAAACAGAGATTTATGACATTCCTCTCCATCATAATACCACACTACAACCTCTCATCGCAATTGGTTGAGCGTTGTATAAGAAGCATCATCGACCAAAAGATGCCGCGAGAGACTTACGAGATAATTGTGGTAGATGACGGCTCGCAACATCCGCCATTGTGGATAGAAGAAAAATTCCCCGAAGCACAGGTAAGACTGATTCAGGCTCCACACGAGGGTCCCGGGGCAGCCCGCAACAGAGGCATAGACGAGGCACGCGGAAGATACATACAGTTCGTTGATGCCGATGATAGCCTTCTTCCCGACACTCTTGCCCAATGTATCGATGTCATACGCACCGAACTGCCACAGATATTCCGCCTAAAACACATCGCAACATATATAGACAAAGAGACATCATTGCCACCCATAAAACCATTAAGGACCGGCAACACCATAAGCGGTGCGCAATATATGCTGCAAGAACACTTGCCGGGAAGCCCCTGGAGCTATATATTCGAGCGCAATCTGGCAATCAGACACAACATACGCTTTGAGCCAGGCGTGTACCACGAGGACGAGGAATTCAACACCAGGCTGCACTACTTTGCAACAAGTCTCATCGACAGCAATGCCACTGTCTACAACTACTGCATACGCCCCGAGTCCATCACCTCCAACAGCAACAGGCAATTCGAGGAAAAGCGCATAAACGACCTTCTATCGCTTCTTGACAGACTCGTAGCATTCAGCAACGGACAGCACGCTACAAGCAACATCATACAACGCAGAGGGTTGGCCCACAAGCTGACAATGCTTACCGTGGACACAATACTGAATCTGATGTACGACGGACGAAGCGCACGCGAAGTGCAGCACATATGCACTACACGACTGCAGCCATTGGGACTATACCCACTCCCATACGCCCCATACGTATTCAAATACAAGATATTCCGACTCTTCGCAAACAGCGCTGCGGGACTTAAAATATTACGTTTGATATTACCTCACCACAAACCTCAAAAGAAATGAAGATTTTGCTCATAGGCGAATACAGCAACGTACACTGGATGCTTGCCGAGGGCCTGCGTTCACTCGGGCACAGAGTGTGCGTCGTGAGCAACGGCGATTTCTGGAAGAACTACAAGCGCGACATATCACTCGTGCGCAGCGAGGGAAAGCTGGGCGGCATACGTTATCTGCTGGAAACATACGCCACACTACCCTTCTTGCGCGGCTATGACGTAGTACAGATCATAAACCCTATGTTCCTCGAGGTAAAAGCAGAACGCATACAGCCAATATACAGATACCTGCGCAAGAACAACAGAAAGATGTTCTTGGGTGCATACGGCATTGATGCCTATTGGGTAGAATGCGCAGGAGCTATGCCCCCCGTATTCCGATACTCCGACTTCAACATTGGCAACAACCCCATAATAAACGACTATATAAACGAGCAGAAAGCCGACTGGCAAGGTACACCCAAAGCCAGGCTCAACCATATAATAGCCGACGACTGCGACGGAATAATAGCCGGAATGTATGAGTACCACACAGCATACGCAGGCAAACACGGCGACAAGCTAACATACATACCTTTTCCTATCGATGCTATTACATCTGCACCGCAGAAATACGACGGCAATCGAAAAGTACGTTTCTTCATAGGAATACAAAAGAGCCGGAGCATATACAAAGGCACGGATATTATGCTGCGCGCCCTTGAACGTCTGCACGCGCAATACCCCGAGGAATGCGAGATTCTGCGGGCCGAAAATGTACCTTTTGCACAATATGCCAGGATGGTAGACGATTGCGACATACTGCTTGACCAGATTTACGGCTATTCACCGGGAATGAACGCCCTCCTTGCAATGGCAAAAGGCAAGATTGTTGTTGGTGGAGCCGAGGAAGAGTGCTATGAGATATTGGGCGAAAAGGAGCTTCGTCCAATGATAAACGTACTCCCCGACGAAGAGGATGTGTATAACAAGTTAGAGGATATACTTCTGCACAAGGAGCGTATAGCGCAAATGCAGCTCGACAGCGTAGAATACATCCACCGCCACCATACTCCGAAAAAAGTCGCCCAGAAATACCTGGATTTCTGGGCAATACAAGCAACGGCACACACCCGTTATTCCGAACAATAAAAACCGCATACCGGGAAATGCTCCCAATCCGGCACTGCCTTATGGCAACTATGCCTGTTTCTTCTCTTTTTTTGCTTTCTTGAACAGTATTGAAAGTAATATTACAGTTCCCACACACATTGGATAATAGAGGTAAGGGATAATGGCAAGCGGCGACACCGCTGCAAGACCCGACGCCATAAGAAGCTGTGCGCCGTACGGCAAGAAGCCCTGGACAAAGCACGAGGTTGTATCAAGTATACTTGCGGCCCTCCGTGGAGCAATGCCGAACTTCTGTGAAATATCGCGTGAGATTGCACCCACTGTAAGTATGGCGATGGTATTGTTTGCCGTACACACATTGGCAAGCGCAGTCAAAAGGGCTATAGCACCCTCGGCAATGCGGCGCGAACGTATGCGGCGTGTAATGACACCTATAAGATAATCTATTCCACCATTTACGCGCACCATTTCGAGGAGTCCTCCGGCAAGCATCGTAACAATAATAAGCTCGCACATCGACGATATACCGTTGCCACAAGCAGTAAAGAACCCTACAACGTCGAACTCACCGAACGAGAGTCCTATCACCGCTGCGGCAAGCGTTCCCACAAGCAGCACAAGGAGTACATTCATTCCGCAAAGGGCTGCCACAATCACAATAAGGTAAGGGACAACCTTAATTGTATCGAACAACGAGTAGGCAGGAGCCGCAACGTCATCAATGGCCCCACCGCTGAATGTGTATATCAGCAGCGTGGCAATGGCAGCCGGAAGCACCAGCATAATATTGGTGCGGAACTTAGAGCGCATAGAACAGCCCTGAGTCTGAGTGGCAGCAATGGTAGTATCGGAGATGAACGAGAGATTGTCGCCAAAGAATGCACCGCCGACAACAATCGCCACCAACCAGGCAACGTCACAGCCAAGCTCTGCAGCAAGAGCCGTCACTACGGGAGTAAGCGCGACAATTGTTCCCACCGACGTACCTATCGACAACGATATGAAGCAGGCCGCAAGGAATATTCCCGACGGCAAGAAACTCTCGGGCACAAAGTCAAGCGTCAGCGCAACGGTCGTGTCCACAGCCCCCATCTCCTTTGCAACAGCGGCAAATGCTCCGGCAAGGACGAATATCCACACCATAAGCATAATGCGCACATCTGCAGCACCTTTCGAGAATGTATCGATACGCTTGGACAGCACTTCGCCACGTGTAATTGCAACGGCATATACCGATGCAACCACAAAAGCCGTAGCAATGGGAATACGGTAAAAATCACCCGCTATTACAGAGCCTGCAAGATAGACCACAAGCAGCACAATAACCGGCGACACTGCCAGCAGGCCTTTCATTTTACTTATCTGTGACATATTCATTGCAGGTTATTTGTACAAAAGGAATATACAGGGGATTTTTGAAAGTTCGGGCACTTTTCCGCGCCACTCCTTCACGGTACGTGTACGCACATACTCGTCGCTGCAGGTAAGGTTTGCAGCTATGCACAGTTTTGTCTGGGGACGGCAGTTCTTGAGAATCTCCTCAATCATCTTGGCGTTACGGTAAGGTGTCTCGATGAAGAGCTGTGTCTCATTCTCGTTGTATATGCGCTGCTCCAGCTTATGGAGCATACGTGCACGCTCATCGGGCTTTATGGGCAGATAGCCGTGAAAAGCAAAGCTCTGGCCATTGAATCCCGATGCCATCACCGAGAGTATGATACTCGAAGGACCCACAAGAGGAACCACTTTAAGCCCCTTACGCTGGGCAATAGCCACGACATCGGCACCCGGGTCGGCAACAGCAGGACAGCCCGCCTCCGATATTACTCCCATAGGCTTGCCGTCGTGCAAAGGGGCCAGATAACCGGCAATATCCTGCGGCGAGGTATGTTTGTTAAGTTCAAAGAACTGCGAACCGTCAATATCGAATTGCGGATCGACCTGACGAAGAAAACGTCGTGCCGTGCGCACATTCTCCACTATAAAATGACGTATTCCCGAGATGACCTCCTTGTTGTAGGCCGGCAACACATTGTCGAGCGGAGTATCGCCCAACGTTACAGGCAGAAGATACAATGCTGTTTCCATATATTATTTTTTTATTGTTTATTCTGTTTGACAAGAACCACGGGAGCCTCGCCACAAGGATGCTCAAGACAAAGGGTTTCACCCCCTTTCGTCCTGTGTAACAACAGGCGCAAAGCTATGAACAAGCCGTTTGCTGCGGTAAATGTCAGCAATTGCGAAAACATGAACAGATAGATGTTATTTGTAAAATGTACAATTATTGCAAACAAAATGTACAAAAGAAAAGGAATCATATTACAAATGATATAACGCTTCCTTGTAAACACGAACGGGGTGGCAC
>JAFYSC010000058.1 GCA_017546635.1 Bacteroidaceae bacterium
GTGGATGCTTTTTTATATATATTCTACTTGAAGCTTACCTTTTCAGTCCCTTCAGGAATTTCTTACGGTTGACCTTATCATTGAAGCTATACTCACCATCGGTAATTTCATCTATAGTGAAATTCTTGTACGCAATGGTGTATCCGCCACCATTGGTGCCGTACGTATCCTCCTCGTATAGGAAGGCTATAGCACCATCCTGCTGCTGTATCATCGTAGAATATGCCGAAGCCTTATTTGTCACCTGATAGCGTCCGTCCCAGTCGCGTGCTATATTATCGGGAGTATCAAAGTCATCGCTGCACGACAGTTCCTTATAATATATACCCACATTTGTACGGCCATTGCCGAAAGGCAGCGACTGCAACAACAGATACATATCCTTTCCGTCGCTGTTTCTCTTTACAGGAAGCACCAGCACCTCGCCGTTGCAGGAGTTTCCGAGCGCTGTCACACCATTGTTCCTCTCGCCCGAGAAGGCGTGCTTACCCCACTCTCCCTTGGCAGCCGCAACATCGCTGAACTTGAATATGTTGTACAGACGGCCGCCACCGCAACGTGAGCTCAGCAGCAATGAACCGTCGGGCAGCTCCTCGGTCTTGGGTTCGTCGCCACCCGCAGGGACAGGTGCTGTATCCACCGGACCAAGCACGCTCCAGTTGTCGCCGAAGTCATCGGAATAGACAACGAAATTGCAGAAGTTATTATCCTTGTCGCGGGCAAGCATACACGCATAGAGACGATAATAGTCGCCCACCTTGACATAACGGCTCTGGTGTATTCTTCCCGAGCCTATGAACATAGACTTTATTGGTCCTACGGCAGCATTGTCGAAAGGAGCATAGAACTGCTCCGTTATTACCTGCGGAGCGCTCCACGTACGTCCACCATCCTCGCTGTACAACCGTGCAACCTGATTGGGGTATTCGCGCGAAGCGGCAAAATATGTCTGATAGCCACAGACACATATTATAAGCACCCTGTTGCTTGTCCTGTCGGCAATGATACAAGGGTCGCCGTATCCAGCATTCAGCGAGAGGTTGGGGTTGTTGTCAATCTTCTTTCCGTCGCCCTCGACAACGGTAAAGACATTGCCCCAGCTCTTGCCGTTGTCCTCGCTTATACTGCAGTGCAGGTCGATGTGTCCGTAACCAATGTCGGCACGGCAGAAACGGTAATCGGCAACAGCTACGAGAGAGCCGTCGATGGTCTTTGCTATTGCCGGTATACGGTAAGGCACAGCCTGGGATGTATATGTCCTGAACACATCGGTCGATTTCTTGGAAACACCATCCTTATACACATCGCTCGAGACGAGCAACAACGGAAAGGCAAGCAACGAGACTGCCCCAAAAACAAATTGTCTGATTTTCATAGTTAATGTTTTTTGTATAAATGCTCAAATAAATGGATTGTATGCCACAAGGTAGAATATTGTTTACCTGGAACGGCGCACACCTGCTAACAATCGCAAATATATCCGTAATTTGTCACAAAAACACATTAATTTGAAAATAAATACAACAGCCGACGAAGAATAGGAGATTTTCATATGAGACCGCCCTGGAACGGCTATTTCACCGGGCGATTCCTGTACCTCGACATTATGAATGATGGCAGCATAGCAAGCAGGGCGACAAAGGCTATGACAGTATTCAACCCAAAGGCAAAGCTCTGCGATGCGACGTGCATAATACGTTGCATATAATCGACAAAGAAGGGGCAAATTAGTATGGCAACGTAGTTCATAGCCATAAGCAGTGCAAGGGCTAAGGTCACCCTCTCGGCCGACGATACTTTTGTCACACAATCGTAGAGATAGGGCTGTGCAATACCGTAACCCACTCCCGTCACAATACATCCGAGCGCAATGAGCCACAACGACGAGAAGGCAAAAATCAACAGCAATCCAACAGCAATCAACAGCATACACACCCACTCGACACCTCCTTTTATGAGACGCAAGATGGGAGACAGCACAAATCCCGGCGCCATAATGGCAAGGAAAAAGAGCGATATTACCACTCCCGACACGTCGCTGTCGTACTTGAGCTCACCCATAAGGAAAGGCAGGTTGAAGGAGACAACAACGGTGAGATAGGTTATGAGCAGGTAATATATCATATACGGCAGCAAACGTGTGAGCTTTGCACCCGCAATGGGCGACCTCCTTTGCGCTGCAGTGTCAACAAGCGGATTCCTGTCGGCAGCACTCATAAACGGAACGAACAGTATAGAGACAATGGGCAACAGATAGACTATAAACGGCAGTCGCCACTGCACACCGGCAAGATAGCCTGCGAGAGCAGTGGCAAGCACCAGCGTGATATTTGCTATTGCCGATGTATATCCGAACTGCCGGGTGCGGTAATCGCCCACGAAGAACCTTGAGACAAGCGAGGCCGAGAGAGGGATAATGATACCCGAGCCCACACCGAGCAGGGCACTCACTGCAATGAGCTGCCACATAGCATTGCAGAAGAAGTAGAGCACTCCGCTAAGCAGAAAGAGCCACAAGCCCCAGGCGAGAAGCCTGTAATAAGGTACACGCGTGGTGAGATGTCCCGCCAAGAGCACAAAAGGTATTATGAGCAACGACGGCAACGAGGTGAGCATCTGGATATCGAAATCGGATGCGTGAGGAAAAATCTCCTTCAACTTGTCGAGTATGGGCGAGACAGCAAGTCCCGGCAACGAGGTGAGAGCAGAGACCGACCACACACCCAAGAGCACTGCAAGGGAAATTGTTCCCTTTCCTGTTTCTATTTTCATAAGAGCCTTTTTTTCATACACAACAACAGACGGGAAAGAGATGTTCGCCAATGCCGCCAATTGCAATAAAGAGATGGCACCAGACCGAACTCTTTTGCCGTGCAGGTGTTTTATATATGTCAATTATTAACCACTAAAAAATTGCGATGATGAAAAAATGTGATGATGAGAAAATGACAACAGTAACAACTGCAGTATTCGGTTCACAGGAGATGCTCAAGGCGGCCCCAACGGACAAAATCCCGCAGCACTCCACAACAGCCGAGATTGCCTATCAGATGGTGAAGGACGAGACATACGCCCAGACACAGCCCCGCCTCAATATGGCAACGTTCGTCACTACTTATATGGACGAGTATGCCACAAAGCTGATGAACGACGCAATTGCCATCAACTACATCGACGAGACAGAGTATCCGCGTGTAGCAGTGATGTGTGCAAAGTGTATCAACATTATTGCCAACCTGTGGAACACACCCGAGAAATCGAAATGGAAGACAGGAGCATTGGGCATAGGTTCGAGCGAGGCTTGTATGCTCGGCGGTGTAGCAGCGTGGCAGCGATGGAAGAAACGCCGCACCGAACAGGGAAAGCCCTGCGACAAGCCCAACTTTGTAATATCGTCGGGCTATCAGGTGGTGTGGGAGAAATTCGCACAGCTGTGGCAGATTGAGATGCGCACAGTACCTCTTACAAAAGAGAAGCTCTCTATGACTCCCGAGGATGCACTCGCTATGTGCGACGAGAACACAATATGCGTAGTGCCCATAATGGGAGTAACGTGGACGGGACTCAACGAGGATGTGGAGGCTCTCGATGCAGCACTCGAGGAGTACAACAAAAAGACCGGTTACGACATTCCCATACACGTCGACGCAGCATCGGGCGGCTTCATCCTCCCATTCCTGGAACCCGAGAAGAAGTGGGACTTCCGTCTCAAATGGGTACTCTCCATAAGTACCAGCGGACACAAGTACGGCCTTGTATATCCCGGACTCGGCTGGGTAGTGTGGAAAGACAAGAAGTACCTTCCCGACACTATGTCGTTCAGCGTCGATTACCTGGGTGCCGAGATTGCACAGGTGGGACTGAACTTCTCGCGCCCCGCGGCACAGATTCTTGGACAATATTACCAGTTCATCCGATTGGGCTACGAAGGCTATAAGGCTATACACAGCAGTTCATTGGAGATTGCAAGATATCTGCACAGCGAGATTGGCAAGATGCACCCCTTCAGGAACTACAGCCCGCAGGTACATAATCCGTTGTTCATTTGGGAGATGAAGGAGGAGTATGCCAAGAAGAGCAAATGGACGCTCTACGACCTGCAGGACAAGCTCAAGCAGAGCGGATGGATGGTACCCGCCTATGCAATGCCCGTGAACATAGAGGATACTGTGGTAATGCGTATTGTGGTGCGTCAGGGATTCAGCCGCGATATGGCCGACCAGCTGCTGACAGACATTGCAGGAGCTGTGGCCGAACTCGAGAAATTGCAGTACCCCACCCCATCGCGTATTGCAGCCGACAACAAGGTGAAGGTGAAGAACACCGTATTCACCCACACCGGAAAGGGCAAGTAAACAGGTGAGTACATAAGGAAGGGGGTGTGCCGATGAGCATATACACGGCACACCCTTTTTATAATCCATTAAAAGATAATATATGGAAATTGAGATAAGCAAACAGGAACTCAAGGCCATTGTACACGAGGCCTTTGAGCGTTACAGGAACGAGACAGGCGGAAAGAATGCCGACTATATCCCCTATCTTGCACATATAGACAGCAGCCTCTTCGGCATTGCAGTGTGCCTGCCCGACGGAGAGACAATTGCCGTGGGCGACTGCGACTACCCGTTCGGCATTGAGTCGGTGTCGAAAGTTATGACAGCAATACTCGTGCTAAAGCAGTATGGTGCCGACACGCTTCTGCATATGATTGGTGCCGACGCAACGGGTATGCCGTTCAACTCCATTATGGCAATACTGCTGGAGAAGAACCATCCGAGCACACCGCTCGTGAATGCAGGAGCAATATCGGCAGTGAGTATGGTTCAGCCGATAGGCAACAGCGAAGAAAAGTGGCAGGCCATAACCGGGAACATAGCGGAGTTGTGCGGCAGCGAATGCAAGCTAATAGAGGAACTGTACCGTTCCGAGAGTGTGAGCAACCACAACAACCGCGCAATAGCCTGGCTGCTCAAGAGCTACAACCGCATATACGACGACCCCACGCTGTCGCTCGACCTTTACACACGCCAATGCTCGCTTGGCGTAAATGTCA
>JAFYSC010000059.1 GCA_017546635.1 Bacteroidaceae bacterium
GCTCTATTCAGTTGAGCTACGAGACCGTGTCGTTTTTTGTTTGACGGTGCAAAGGTACAATTTATTTTTTAAATACCAAAATATTTTGCACTTTTAAAAGATTCGTGTTGATGTTTGCAGAAACCAAAACAACGGGTCAGGCTTTGCAGGTGAACCATCCTGCACACGAAAAGCAAGACAAAAAAAGAGGAAAGCGACTGCTTTCCTCTTTGGTGATCCCGACAGGATTCAAACCTGTAACCTTCTGATCCGTAGTCAGATGCTCTATTCAGTTGAGCTACGAGACCGTGTCGTTTTCGTTTGACAGTGCAAAGGTACTACTTATTTTTTAACTACCAAAATATTCAGCACTTTTTTTTGAAAAAAAATCGATTTATCTTGCTTTAAGGCTAAGAAACTGCAAAAATAGGACATTTTATCCGTAAAAAAACTGCAAGAAACAGCATTCCTGCCAAAATGTCAGCCAAAAACTTCTGGCATTTTTTTTGTTTATACTTATATATAGACACTGCACATAGCTTACATTTTTATAATAGACTATATAATCAACCAAAAATAACAACTAAAATTATGCAGAAAGGAAACATTGGGGTAACGACAGAGAATATCTTCCCCGTGATAAAGAAATTCTTGTACAGCGACCACGAAATTTTTCTTCGTGAGATAGTTTCTAATGCTATCGATGCTACACAAAAGCTGAAAACCCTTTACGAGAAAGGCGAGTACAAAGGCGAACTCGGAGAGCTTAAAGTGAGCGTCAGCCTCGGCGACGGCACACTCACCGTAAGCGACAACGGTATTGGACTTACAGCCGAGGAGATTGACAAGTACATCAACCAGATTGCACTCTCGGGCGCTACAGATTTCCTCGAGAAATACAAGGACACAGCCAATAATATTATCGGTCACTTCGGACTCGGATTCTACTCGGCATTTATGGTATCAAAAAAGGTTGAGATTGTTACAAAATCGCATACCGGTGCCCCCGCCGTAAAATGGAGCTGCGACGGCAGCCCCGAATACACCCTCGAAGAGGTGGAGAAGAGCGAGCGCGGAACAGATATTATAATGTATATCGACGAGGAGAGCAAGGAGTTCCTCGAGGAACAGCGCATAACAGCAATACTCAACAAGTACTGCCGTTTCTTGCCCGTACCCATTGCATTCGGCAAGAAGAAGGAGTGGAAAGACGGAAAGCAGGTTGAGACAAGCGAGGACAACATAATAAACGACACTACCCCGCTGTGGACACGCAAGCCCGGCGAGCTCAAGGACGAGGACTACAAGGAGTTCTACCGCAAGCTCTACCCTATGAGCGACGAGCCCCTCTTCTGGATACACTTGAACGTGGATTTCCCCTTCCACCTCACAGGTATCCTCTACTTCCCCAAGGTAAAGAGCAACCTCGACCTTCAGAAGAACAAAATACAGCTCTTCTGCAACCAGGTGTATGTAACCGACGAGGTACAGGGCATCGTCCCCGACTTCCTCACACTTATGCACGGTGTAATAGACTCTCCCGACATTCCTCTCAACGTATCACGCTCATATCTGCAGAGCGACTCTAACGTCAAGAAGATATCGTCGTACATCTCCAAGAAGGTATCTGACCGTCTGCAGTCAATATTCAAGAACGACCGCAACGAGTTCGAGGATAAATGGAACGACCTGAAGATTTTTATCCACTACGGAATGCTCACCGAAGAGGACTTCTACGACAAGGCAAGCAAGTATTCTCTCTTGCAGGACACAGAGGGCAAAAAATACACATACGAGGAGTACAAGACACTCGTTTCGGCCGAGCAGACAGACAAAGAGGGCAACACAATATACCTCTACAGCAACAACCGCGAGAAGGAGTACAGTTTCATTGAGGCTGCTACAGCAAAGGGCTACAACGTGCTGTTGATGGACGGACAGCTGGATGTTGCACTCATCAGCCTGCTGGAGCGCAAGTTCGAGAAGACACGCTTCACACGTGTGGACAGCGACATCGTCGACAACCTTATAGTAAAGGAGGAGAGGAAAGTATCGGCACTGAGCGCAAAGGAGAGCAGTATGCTCACAGGCATCTTCCAGAGCCAGATGCCACAAATTGAGAAAAAGGAGTTCTATGTACAGGTACACGCATTGGGCGAGAACACTGCACCCGTCACCATCACACAAGCCGAGTATATGCGCCGTATGAAGGAGATGGCAGCAATACAGCCCGGAATGTCGTTCTACGGCGAGATGCCCGATATGCTCAATGTACTCCTGAACGAAGACCACCCCATAGTAAAACGCATACTGAAGGAGGCCGAGGCTGCCTGCGAGAACGAGATTACCCCCATAGACAACGAACTTGCCGGACTCATAGCACGTCGCGACTGCCTCAACGAAGCAAGCAAGGACAAGAAGATTGAGGACATCCCCCAGCAGGAGAAGGACGACCTTGCCGAGACCGAGAAGAAAATTGCCGATGCTGAGAGCGAGAAAGAGGCTGTCCTCGCACGCTATGCAGCAAACAACCCCATTGTGCGCCAGCTTGTAGACATCACACTTCTACAGAACAACATGCTCACAGGCGAGGCTCTAAGCAACTTTGTGAAACGAAGCATTGAGCTTATGAAATAAAACAGCTGAAAAGCCAAACAAACAATTCAACCCCCAAAAGTTACAGGAACTTTTGGGGGTTGAATTGTATCAGGTATTACCTTATCTTAAAAATGCGTGACGACAGAATCACGCCTTATGACGCATACAACGGCAGGCATATATTGTAATTATGACAAAGCATAACAAAGGCAACGAATAGGATACATTTACCGCCGGTAAACCGAGCAGGCTGCCATTGTCTATTATCATACCCTGCAAAGGAGGCATCAACGCTCCGCCTACAATGGCCATAACCAAGAATGCCGCACCAAGCTCAGTATCGCGCTTCTCGACTTTCTCGAGAGCAACACCATAGATTGTCGGGAACATCAGAGACATAAAGGCACTGATTGCAACAAGGGAAACAAGTCCTGCTATACCCTCAATAAGGATTGCACCCAATGTTGCCAATGAGGCACATACGCCAAAGATCGCAAGCAGTCTACGGGAATCGACATATCGCATAAGGAATGTACTCACAAAGCGGAAGCATAGGAACATCAACATTGCTACAATATTGTACTTCTGTGCCGTAGCCTTGTCTATACCCAAATTGTCGGCATATTGTATAATGAAAGTCCACACCATTATTTGTGCAGCGACATAAAAGACCTGCGCAACGACACCCTCGCGGTACACCTTGTTCTTCCAAAGCCGCAGGAGCGTATCGCCCGTCTTTCCATACTCACCCTGTTCTTTTGTTGCAGGTATCTTTGTAATTGCTATTATCACAAAGACAACAAGTACCAGAAGTCCAATGGCCACGTATGGGTCGCGGATGACAGCAAGGTCGTGCAGACGTATATTAGCCTTCTCGGCCTCGCTCAATCCGTGAAAAACAACATCACCAAGGGCATTTCTCTTATCAGAAACCAGCGACGGCAATACAATGAATGAGGCAACAGCCATACCCATAAGGGAACCCATAGGATTGAATGCCTGCGCGAGATTAAGGCGCTGCGTTGCAGTCTCCTTGCTTCCGAGCGACATTATCATAGGATTTGCAGTAGTCTCGAGAAAAGCAAGTCCGAATGTCAGGATGTACAGCGACAGACAGAAATACGAGAACTGCTGATAATAGGCTGCAGGAATAAACAGGAAAGCTCCCACTGCATACAGTCCAAGTCCCAGGAGAATTGCGCTCTTGTAACTGTGCTTGCGTATGAACAGCGCTGCAGGAACAGCCATAGTGGCATATCCGCCATAAAAGGCGAACTGCACCAGAGAAGCCTCGGCAGCCGGCAGTTCCATAAGCGTCTGGAAAGCAGCCACCATAGGATTTGTAATGTCATTGGCAAAACCCCACAGGGCAAACAACGATGTTATCAATATGAACGGCAGCAGATATCTCTTCTCTACAAATTTCTGCTTCTTTGCATTTTCCATTATCCCTTAGCATTATACAAGTGAAACATACGCTCCATAAGCACCCATTTCTCGTCGGACGACGCACCCGGAGGAGCAACCTGGAACTCCGACATATAATCCTCCCACTCCTGCTGACGGGGCATGGTAGAGAGACGAGCCATTGCAGTGGGCCAATCAAACTCGACGGGTGTCTCTACAATCATAAATAGACGGGTGCCTACTATATATATTTCCATCTCCAGGATTCCCACCTCACGTATGCCGTCAAGAATCTCGCTCCACGCTTCGCCTTCGCTGTGGCGTTTGCGGTACTCGGCAATCAGTTCGGGATTATCCTTCAAGTCAAGTGTCTGACAATAACGTTTTACAGGGACGTCGTATTGACGTACTCTATAGCCCTCTGTTTTCAAATTGCTCATATATATGATTTTGGTTAGTATAACTGCAAATATATATTTTTTTCAGATACGACACATACAATTACGCACTATTTGTATGTACATCTTTCAATTGATTAAGAATTGCCGTATGTTGGAACAGTCTGTTATCGAATCTGGCAAAACAATAACAGCGGGAATATAGCAACATCACAATCGGCAATATACAGGATAAAAGGCTGTTGAGATCAATAGATACCACACAAAGGCCATTAACACAAATTAACGCTTGAGTTTGATAGTTTTAGAAAATCAGCACCCTCTATTAATATAACAAATCTAAAAATTTCGCACAAAACAAAAAATATATCTTAAAAAGGGGAAATCAACAATTTTACAGTCACCATTCAAAACAAACAACATCTATGGACGCAAACAATCAAAAACCACTCACTGCGACAGAAAACAGAGCAAAGAAACCGGGGAGAAAAATCGCAATTATAGCATCTATCGCCCTACTCCTGCTTATTCCATTAATGCTGGTACAAGGGCTTATAGACGACCGGGAAGAGACAAACAAGAAAGCAAAACGGGAAGTTTCGCGTTCCTATGCGGGAACACAAACCATTACCGCGCCTACCATACACTCCAAAGTAAAGCGTGATTCCGTATGCAAAACATATAAGACAGAGAGTACGACCATCGACTATAGAGCAGATGTAAAGACCGATGTTCTGCACCGTTCGATATATGACATCATAGTTTACAATTCAGCCATCGATATTATAGGAACTATCGAGGTGGACGAGAACTTACTGAACTCCCACGAAAACACACTCTGTTTCTTCATCAGCGATTTCAAGGGTCTTTACAGGATCCCCGATGTTGAAATAGGAGAAAAGAGATATCAGCTGCAGAAGAAATCCGACTCGTACAACGATTACTTTGAGACCACCTTCGACATCCCTGCCGGCTGCAAGCTTGGAGATACAATAAGTTATTCATTGACCTTGAATATTAAAGGAACAGAAGAGCTTACATTCAAGGCATCTGGCAAAGAGACTACACTCGCGATATGCTCACCTTACCCGCATCCGAGCTTCAAAGGAGATTTCTTGCCCGAAAGCAGAGAGGTCGGTGAAGCGGGTTTCAGTGC
The DNA here is from genome assembly GCA_017546635.1 of Bacteroidaceae bacterium. Lineage (GTDB taxonomy): Bacteria > Bacteroidota > Bacteroidia > Bacteroidales > Bacteroidaceae > HGM04593. Next base: position 5,539 of record JAFYSC010000059.1, read on the forward strand.
CACGTGGAGAGTTCTTGGGATAAATACGAATGGAAATTCAGGATATATGGGTGTGAGGTTTGTCGACCCGGCAAACTCATACCAACAATCCATGCGCTCGGCAAAATATGGAATCATCATTATAATAATGGTATTTATTGCAGGGTTACTCGTTGAATTACTCACAAAGAGAGAAATTCACCCAGTACAGTACACAATTATAGGAGTATCGCTTGTATTGTTCTACTCACTGTTGCTGTCATTCTCCGAATTCATTCCCTTCGGCATCTCATACGCACTTGCCGCTGCAATGACAATTTCGGCACTCACCTTGTATTTCAAGGCCATTCTCAAACATAAAAGCGCATACGTACTCGGCGCATTCCTCACATTGGTCTACATTATCAACTATATACTTCTACAGATGGAAACATACGCATTGATAGCCGGCTCGATAACACTCTTTGTGATGCTGTGCGTAATGATGTACCTGACAACTGGAATCAATAACAAGAATTAAAGATACACTTATGAAAACCTTAAAGAAAATATTCCGCGCACTTATCGGTGCATTATCGTTGTTCTACAGAATAGCCGTATATACCGGCAAGAAAACGTGCGACACTGTATCCCTATGGTACAGCAGACGTTCAAAGAAGGTAAAACGTTGCTTCATAGCCTCGGTAATCCTACTCGTCGCCTTGTTTGCCGCAGAAAGGGCATATAACTACTACGACAGGAATTATGGCAGATATTATTGGGACAGGAGTTTAAGTGAAAACATCACACTCCATTCGTTTGCCGATGATAAATACCGCGTATACGACGAGGTGAACGGAGATTACAAGACCGACAAAATTGACTGGCTTGTCAGCAGCAGCTACAACGACACGCTGGCCATATATGCACAGGACGGCAAGCGAGGCTATATAAATATCCACAATGGAGAGATTGCAGTAGATGCAAAGAAAAACAACTACACAAAAGGCTGGGTATTCTCGGACAGCGTTGCTGCAGTTATGCAGGACAACAAAATTGGCTTTATAGATACAAAAGGCAACATTGTACTTCCTTTTGAGTTCGACTACAGCCATTTGTGCAAAATGTGGGACTTTGGCTATGTATTCCACAATGGTCTGTGTGCGATGACCGACAAGGAGGGGAAGCTGGGTCTCATTGACAAGAGCGGCAATTGGATTATAGAACCCGAATACGACGAAATATGGAAACCCCACAGCAACGGCTACCGCGTAATAATAAAGGATGGTATGTATGGTGTAATAGACAGTAGAGGCAAGACAGTCCATCCTACCGAGTACTATTACATAGAATTTACCGACAACAGTTTTATCCTTACACAAAACGGAAGGAAATGGGAAGTAGACTTCGAAGGCAATACGATAACTCCGTTCCTGTACAATTATACCGAATATCTGTACTATCCTTTGCCCAGCGACGATGAATGTGAAACGACACAAGTTCTTTCGGACTATGCCAAGTATTATGTCATAGACAGATGCGGCATATTGAACCGAATGACAGGAGAGATTATCACAAATGCCGATTATGACGAGATAAATATGCTGTCGGAACATATTTTTGAGGTAAGCAGCTACAACAGCAACTGCTCGTATCTGATAGACAACAAAGGAAAGATAATTGTAAAAGAATAGTATCTGCAGTTTTTAGGGATTGTCACAAATGGCTCAGCAGAAAAAAAGGAGTGGATAAATTCCACTATAAATTTCTGCTGGGCCATATATGAACATACAGAACTGCAACACGCAGTCTACAATAAAACAATACCGGCCCATACCTTGCCTATATACGGCATATGTAAGGACCGGTGATTTTTGTAGGATAATATCCCTGATGCTATATCTTATCTATTGTACAGCAACCAAGCTTTCTGGAAATCAGTATCGCTGGGATAGTTTGCCTTGAATTGTGCTCTTGCCTCTGCAGCCTTATGCTTATCGTCATAAGAAGCACATACTACTCTATACATTCCTGTTGCGGGGTTCTGCACTACTATTGCGCTATAGCCATCGGCAACCAGACGCACGCGCAAAGCCTCGGCATTTGTCTTTGACTTGAAGCTGCCACATACAACGCTGAACGCCTTCAATGAACCCTGTTCGCCCACAGCAACCACTACCTTCTCCTCGCGATAGCTCTCGTCAACCACATTCTGTACTACTGCAGTTGCCGATGCTACAGGAGTAATCTCAATTGCATCTGTTGCCTGTCCTTGTCCCTGTGCAAGTTCCTGCTGCTTAGCCTGGTCGTACGCAGCCTTGTATGCACTGTTCTTCTTTGTATTACAAGAGCTGAACGAAAGCGCTATGCCAAGTGCCAGCCCGAAAAGCATAATTTTTCTCATTTCTTATATTTATAAAATAGGTTATTATATCAATTGTGTGCAAAAGTAAGAATAAAAGCGTAAACAGATAACATAAAAATGTTTTTTTTGCATTTTTCGGGTAATGTTTCTTAACTTCGCACAATAAATGTATCAGCAAACTGCAATATCCTATAAATTATGAGTAAAAAAATATTCCTGAAGAGCTGTAATATATTCTTCGCCTCTCTTGCATTGTTATCTACCAGCGCTTTTGTTTCTTGCGGCAGCAAGAAATTCACCAATGCACCCAACAACGCCAATGACAATATTGTCTACGAGAATTTCTTTACCCCCAACACCTTGCGTTATGATTTCTACCACAGCGGCAACAGCTGCAATGAATATTATACTTTTGACGGTGTAATGCGCGAAGGCGTGTGGGCAGGTTCACACAAGTCGCTGATAAATCCTTTCGAGTACGGCGAACAGCACTTCAGGATTGTAGATGCCGGGAGCGGCAAAGTAATATACAAGAACAACTATTGCACACTCTTCAACGAGTGGCAGACAACCCCCGAGGCAGCGAGCGTAGAGCGTTCATTCCCCGAGGCGCTTATCTTCCCTGAACCCAAGAACGATTTCTACATAGAGATTTATGCCCGCAACAAGAGTACAAAGAATATGGAGAAGAAACATTCGCATCTTGTGCGCATAAACGACTACAATATCAGGCCCTTCGAGACACAATACGAGAGCATAGACATTCACATTGGAGGAGACATTGAGCACAGCCTCGACATTGTACTGTTGCCCGACGGCTTTACCTCCGATGAGAAGGAGAAATTCCTAGCATCGTGCCTTATGTGGCAGAATGCCCTCTTTGGCTACACACCCTTTACACAGAACAAGCACCGTATAAATATCCGCGCAGTGTGGGCCCCTTCGCAGCAGAGCGGAATAAGCGAGCCGGGAAACGGCAAATGGTGCAACACCCTGCTCGATACACGTTTCTTCACATTCGGCAGCGAGCGCTACCAGATGACCGAAGAATTCCAGACGGTGCGCGACATTGCCGCAAATGCCCCCTATGAAAGCATCTTCATACTCACAAACACCGACAAATACGGCGGTGGAGGCATATACAACTACTACGGACTTGGCTCGGCCGGAAAGACAGGACGTACCGGCGAGGTTTATGTACACGAGTTCGGCCACTCGCTTATGGGATTGGGCGATGAGTATGTAGAGGTTGGAAATACCGTCAGCGCCCTCTACCCCGCCAACAAGGAGCCCTGGGAGCCCAACCTTACCACATTTGTGAATTTCAGAGGAAAATGGGAAGATATGATTTCAAAAGAGACTCCTGTCCCCACCCCCTACGACCCCTCGATGCTCAATATGCCGCAAGAAGAACTGACTACAGGAGCGTACGAAGGAGGAGGCTACCTGGAGAAAGGCATCTTCCGTCCCACACCACAATGTATGATGAACCAACTGCGCGACTTTTGCCCCGTATGTATCAGAGCTATTGAAAAATATCTCGATTACATCTGCAAATGATTATATATAAAACAAGGGGCTGACCCAAAAGCCCACTTTTAGAACAAGCTACCCCTGTCAGAGCATATTCTGACAGGGGTAGTTCTCTTTACAAAATGACTTTTGAGTCGCCCTCTTGTTTTATATTACGCAAGAGTCTCTTACTCTACATATTCTATTACAAGATTGTAACCGTCGGTTGTTTTACAAGAAACGGGGTAACCGTTCTCCATTCTCCACTCACCGGCAGGCAACATCCGGCTGCGCGAACCCAACATATCAAATGCCGCCAGCTGCAATATAGGGTCGAGCCAAGTCTCGTTTCCTGCGATATCGCGCTCAATCACCCAATATCCCAAAAGTCCCGAAAAATCTATATTTGTCCTGTTCTTCTCACGAGAATAGGTATAAATGTTACTCTTGTCGACATAGGCAGTGTCACTCATATTGCATCGGTAGCCTGTCACATTCTCGTCGCGGTCGCGTACAAGGGTGTATATGCGTCCATTATCAAAATGAGCCTCCGTCAGCTTGTTGCCCGAATATACACAGTCAAAAGGCCCGAAACGCATCAGATAGCCCTTGCTGTTGAAAGTACCGAAATACTTGTATGGCACGCTAGTGTTCCAGTCGGTGTACTGCGGATACTCCACCGAGGCGCTGTAGACGGTCTTTAGTCCGTCATCGGCAGTAAAGTAATATTTAATCTCGGATGTTATGTTCTTGCGGTAAGTCTTTTTGTTGTTGGGATTAATGACGTACCTTGTAATTTTTCCGTCGATAGACTTTATGCGGTTCTGCGCATCATAATCAAAGAGATATTCCCATTTATGTTCCCTCGCCTTGTCATCGGTATAATTAATCTTCACACTCTTCACCATACGATAATCCTCGGCAGGCAACGGCTCATAAGGGGTTTTTGCAGTATCGGCATTGTAGCCGTCATCGGTACTGCAAGCTGCTGCAACAATAAGCACCAGCATTAAACTTACATAGTTCTTCATATTACTTTTCTTTTGTGTCGTTATTCATCTATGAGCGCGAAGATAAATAATTTATTTTTTATCGACAAAAAATTCACTTTTATTAAACAAGACTAAGCATATATAGACTCGACAGACAACTACAGTAGCGCAGTTTTTGTTATTATCCATATATACAAAAGAGAATAACCTATGGCATTCATCGACTATTACAAAGTTCTTGGCGTAGACAAGAACGCCACACAGGAAGAGATACGAAAAGCGTACCGCCAACTGTCAAAGAAATACCACCCCGACCGCAACAAATCGCCCGAAGCCAAACAGCGCTTTCAGGAGGTCAACGAAGCAAATATGGTGCTCGGCAACCCCGAAAAGCGCAAGAAATATGACGAATATGGTGAGCATTGGCAACACGCCGACGAATTTGAGGCACAACGCAGGCAATACCGTCAAGGCAACGGATACGACTTTGGCGGATACGGCGGTTTTGGCGATTTTACCCACAGTGCCGGAAACTCCAGCAGCTTCAGCGATTTTTTCGAGAGCCTTTTTGGTGAACACATATTCGGAAACCGACAGAGGGGAAGGAGCAAGGGCGAGGATTACGAAGCAGAAGTCACACTTGGCCTGCGCGACATTATGACAACCCAAAAGGAGGTAATAAACATAAACGGCAACAATCTGCGTATAACAATCCCTGCAGGAGTTGCCGACGGACAAAGGATACGGATAAAGGGACAAGGAGGAGTAGCCCCTCAAGGAGGCACTCGGGGCGACCTTTACATAACTTTCAGGATAAGTGCCGGTACACAATTCCAACGCAAGGGCAACGACCTTTACTCTACCGTAACGGTAGACATATTTACACTGATGCTGGGAGGAGAGATAAACGTACCCACCATAGACGGCAGCGTACGTATGGAGATAAAAGCCGGCACACAACCCGACAGCAGACTGCGTCTGCACGGTAAAGGCACTCCACTGTATAAGAAAGAGAATGAGCACGGTGACCTGATAATTTCAATAAAGGCAGTTATCCCCGCACTCAACGAACAGCAGAAGGAACTTTTGA